>CAZSVI010000048.1:0-26041 GCA_964610205.1 uncultured Oscillospiraceae bacterium | reverse complement strand
ATCTCCTTATCACCTGAGTAATTACCAACACCGGCAATATAGCCTTTATGTATGGCAATATCATTATCTTCGGTTTCACCTGTTAATGTATTTATTATCCTGCAGTTCTTTAAAACCAGTTCAGCCTTCACTTTACCGAGGGAAACATTCATTATATCGTTTATATAGCTATTTGCCATTTTTTATTTCTTCCTTTCATAGTTCCCGGAAAAGCTTCTCCAAAATACTGATTGACTGTTCGGCTGAAGCATCCAAAAACTCTGTATAGTCGATATGGGATTCCTGATCCCCGTTATCGGATATTGCCCGGATTACACAAAAGTCTATACCGTTCACGTAGCATACATGTCCTATACTGCCGCTTTCCATATCGAATGCTATGGCGTTGAATTTACCGGCAACACGCATAGTATCTTCCCTGTTATTCATGAATTTGTCCCCGGTGGCAATAATACCGGTAACCAATTTATTCTCCGGCAAGTCTATCCGGGAAAGCAATTCGGTTAACTTCCGGTTACAGGGAAAAAATATCCTGTTTATTCCCGATATCATTCCTACAGGATCCCCTATTGCCGATGTGTCCATATCATGCTGTAAAACAGCCTCAGCGATAACAACATCACCAATATTCACCTTGCCGTATAATCCGCCGGCCACACCTATATTGATAATTACAGCCGGTGAAAATTTCAATATCATTGTCTGTGTGCATACAGCGGCATTAACCTTTCCTACCCCGCTGACAGCTATAACGGTTTCCCTGCCTTGAAGATACCCTTTTATGAATTCTATATTACTGATAGTAACCGACGTAATATCAGTTAACTTTTTCTTTAAACTTTTTATTTCAGTTTCCATTGCGCAAACGACACCGATTAGCATTTTTCATTCCTCTTTCCTTATATTGCCATTTTATCAAGTCTTCTCTTTCCTATACTCTGGAAGGTGCTCAGTATTATAGGTAAATTCAATGAGAATATTTTTACTCCGGGTAATCCAGACAACAATGCTCCTTGTTACTTATCACATTATCCAAATACAAGACTGAAACCGACTTTGCCATACCCAAATCCAAGTCCCTGTAATTGCCGCATTCATCCTTTTTTGAACCCGGAACCTCCCCGTTAAAATTCACTATAAATTTAAATGTTTCTTCTACGAGATCCCGTATATCGGCGGACTTATAACTTCCGGACATGATCAGATAGAACCCGGTACGACACCCCATCGGGCCAAAATATATAATTTTATTCCCGTATTGTTTATGATTGCGAAGGTATGTTGCGGCCATATGTTCTATCGTGTGTATTTCAGTCGTATTTAAAACAGGTTCAACATTTGGTCTTCTAAGCCTTATATCAAAGGTAGTTATGTATATATCATTATTCAATTTATCTATTCTTGATACGTAAAGGCCCGGAAGTAATCTTGTATGGTCAACTAAAAAACTTGAAATCGTATCCACAATTATACATCCTTTCTACCCGTTTCAATGAGCGTTTGCGTGAACTGTGCGCTAAAACGCCTACCTTACGCTTTTTATGTGCAACGCCGTGAACGCCTGATAAAACCATATTACGTTTTTAAGGATAATTCCAATGCGATATTTATCATTTCTGTAAAATTTCTCTCCCTTTCTGTCGCGGAAGTAACTTTTTTACTGACCAGTGAATCGGAAACGGTTAAAATGGATAAAGCATCTGCATTTGCCCTCAAGGCATTGGCATATAAAGCGGCTGTCTCCATTTCAACGGCAAGCACACCCATATCTGCCCATCTGAGCCACTGATCTTTATTGGTGTTATAAAAGGTATCGGTTGTCAATACGTTGCCCACTTTAACATTTATCTGCTTTGCCCGTGCTATTTCCACAGCTTTGCTTAATAGCTCATAGGAGGCTATTGCGGAAAAGGAACCGTTAAGATTATATTGATTATAATAATTCGAGTCGGTCGAAGCTCCCATGCATAATACAATGTCATATATGTCAATATCCTTTTGCAGGCTGCCGCAGCTGCCTATTCTGATCAGGTTTTTCACACCAAACATATGAATTAATTCGTATGAATAGATCGCAATTGACGGAATGCCCATGCCGGTACCCATAACTGATACTTTTTTCCCTTTATACTCTCCCGTATAACCCAGCATACTTCGTATTCCGTTGAACTGAACAGGGTTATCCAGAAAATTTTCAGCGATAAACTTCGCCCTTAGCGGATCCCCGGGTAAGAGAATTGTTTCGGCTGTAGCGTTTTTTCCGGCGGCTTCAATATGAGGTGATGCGTTCATAATCTCACACTCCATTTTTATTTATTACCTAAAGTATAAACATTACATATCACTTGAAGGGGATATATTTTAGCCTTATTATAACAAACACAGGTAATTTGCACGGCAGGCAGCAAGCCTTTCTTTAGGACCAGCCGTTACAAATAGGTGAAAATAATCCCAGCTTCGTTATATTATTATTATAACTGTGTCAGTTTCAAAGTCAATACGATACGTTATCTATATATCTATTGCCGAAGTCTTAACGCCCGAAGTACTCTGTTTTACAATTAACAGGACAAGGCCCGGCTTTCACTCAACTATAGCCGGGCAATATTTTTGAAGAGAAATATATCGGTTATACATACCTTTTTTGCTTTTCACGCTTATCATCAATGCCTATATTCACTTGCTGTTTCTGCAGAAGCTTCAACCTTATGAGAAGAACAATTTTTTCAGTAATCTTATCAAATTTGATTTCACCCGGAAGGTTTTCTGCAATTGGACTGCAGCAATCGTGTATATCACTTTCAAAGAATGTTGCTTCTTCCAGTTCACAGAATACCGGCTCATTAAAGGTTTCTTCCATTTCAAAAATGTCTTCACACGGCATGCGTCCAATATTCTCTTCTTTGCCGCAATTGCAGTCTTTTTTACAATCAAGATTGTACGCAGCTTGTTTCCCCGGGCCTTGGAAAATTATTTGGGGCCGAACAGCATAGATTATTTCTGTTACGCAGGTAAAAGGTATATTTACAGTCAGGTGCTTTATATCTCCGCTGATTCCGCTGTTTCTTTTGCATAACTTATCAGGGGTCGCGTATTCAATGTTTTTTCGAATATATCCGCTGAGGAACAGCTTACCTCTTCCCAGACTCCCTAAGTCTATAAGTTTACATTGGTTAATAAAAAGGTTTTTCTTGATCCTTTTTATTTCAAACACAGGTTCCGGTAAATCAATACATGCTTCCACAACAACCTGTACAACAGGCTCTGCAATTACTACCGGTATTTTCCCAACAACAGGTCCGTCCAAGCCTTTGGATTGGGCCATTATACTAGAGCATTCCGGTAGTGTGATGGCTTTTATCACACCACAATCTTTTATGACATCGTAGTCCATTTATTACACCTCCAAATTTTATAGAATAAAGAACCAGTTCCATATTCCTAATACATCATATGTACAAGTCCAATATGTGTGACGAAAGTCCTGAAAAAATTATTCCGATAACAATATATCTGCAAGGTTCCTCGTTATATATTTATCAATTGCTTTTGTGTCAGAAGAAAAGAAATGGATACAATCAAATGTCCGTTCACTTCCCCTTGCCCAAATTGTTTAAAACCAGTATCCTGAACCTTTATATCCAGCAATTCGCACTGTAAAAAGTCCGGATTATCATATTTCCCCTCATATTTAATACCGTTTTCCATTGTAAATATACCAGCATTCAGCTCCACCGGATGAATCTTGCCGTTTTTTTTACATCTGGGCGGGAAATAGTATTCTATATCGGAGAAACAATCAAAGGGAAGTTTTACTGAAGTAAAACGGACTTTTTTAGCGGCTTCGTCAGTATTACTGTCACTATACTCAGAGAATTCTATGCTTTCTTTGATATATCCGCTAAAAAAAATTTTACCCGCATTACAATTACCGGTATCCAATAATTTGCATTCATATATATTAATATCTGAATTGCATCTTATGATTTCATTTGCTGAAACCGGCAGCTTGAATTTGCTCTCAATATGAAAAATGATCCTGGTGCAGGATATAACCACCGGTAGCCAGACAGGAAGAGGACCTCTGCAAAATACCGTCTCAAGACATTCGCTGCAGCTTTTAATTACCATAGCTGTATTGAGATATTTCTCGTCTTTTTTACTGTCCATAAAATGGCTCCTTCAATAAGCGCTTGCGGTAATTACGCGCCAAAACTTGAATGCTAAAGCGCCAACCTTATTCGATGTAACAAACAGAGTTCAGCTTCTATTCAAGTTAATCATATGTCTTTGAAAAAACAATATCCCAAAATTTTTATTCAATGTTTCGGGGCTGTATAACTTCGGAGTTATCGTAAACCAAAGATAAAAAGACACCTGTTACGGTGTCTTTTATCCTGAAAATACATATATTTTTTATTTTAATCATTTTTTTATAAGGTTACCCTGTATTTTAAGGATTATCCCCGGTTTAAACATTCTAATACGTATACTGTTATTTCTTCGTTTTAAATGTACTTATTGAGTCCATCATTTTTTGAGCAACTTCTCCCAACTGGTATGCCAAGGTTACCAGATGCTCAATACTAGCCATCTGCTCCTGAGTTGATGCATTTACCTCCTGTGATGACGCAGCCGTTTCTTCCGAGACAGAAGATATACTCTGTATGGATACCAGGGCATCTTCCTTATATGTATTCATTTCATAAACCCCATCTTTTATTTCCTTAATCCGCTTTTCCAGTTCAGCCATTGAGGAAGCTATTGTATTGAATGCATTAATTGTACTGCCGAGAGCTTTATTCTGCGATTTCAAAATTTCTTCGGTAGCAATGGAACGCTGTACGGTTTTATCTGTCTGCTGCTGAGTATCTTTTATAATTACGGCTATTTCCCGTGTTGCAGCCATCGATTGTTCGGCCAGCTTGCGCACCTCATCGGCCACTACGGCAAATCCACGCCCCGATTCACCTGCTCTTGCAGCTTCAATAGCGGCATTTAGTGCAAGAAGGTTGGTTTGATCCGCAATACTGTTAATCACTCCGACAATTTTACCTATTGATTTTGAATGAGAGCCAAGAATTTCAATATCATTAAAAATCGCTTTTGTATTTTCAGTGGTTTCATTTGTTTTTCGTTCCAATTCCTCTACCGATGACAAGCCATTCTGAGTGCGAAGCAAAGCGTTATTTGACAAATTCTCAATTTCTTCAGTCACATCAGAAACTTTGTTTATCCTGGCAGCAAGCTGATCCATCCGGTTCACGCTCTCTTCCGCGTCACTTGCCTGGTCACTGGCGCCTCTTGCTATTTCCTGTACGGCACGGGTTATCTCACGTGATGCCTCCGATACCTGTTGTGTTGTATTGGATACCGTTGAAGCTGATTCCGAAACCTTGTAAGAAATATCAATCGTGTTTTCTATCAGTTCTCTTGTATTGGAAACCATTGTATTTATGCTTGACGCCAAAAGTCCAAGTTCATCTTTTCTTCTTGATGAAAGCTCCCCCGAAAGATCACCTGAAGCCGCCATTCTGGCTGTATTAATGGTTCTGTTAATTGTTCTTCCCATACTCATTGATATGTACAAGCCTATGATTATGGCAAAAGCCGCACCTAATAAAACCAGTATTATTGTCCATATCTGGATGGAACGGGAGGCTTCAAGCAATAAATGCTCCGGAACCAGAGAAACAAGCAAAAAATCCGTTTCCCCAATGAACCTGTAAGTAATAAAATATTTACCATCCCTGTAGTCAATCAGGCTAAAACCTTCGTTTGCACTCCCTTCTTCAAACAGCGGTTTAATAAAATCATGATTCGTGAGAACTTCTTCCTGATTTTCAACTGATGCTTCATGTCCTGAGTTTGATGAAATAATCCTTCCCTCAGGGCTGATTAAATGATATTCTCCTTTATTCCCTTCAGCCAATTGGTTTAACATATCGGTTATGGTTCGCTCATTAAGGTCTACATAGATAATGCCTAGTGTTGAAAGAGTACCTGTACTTTTTAATAAGCGGGCCACAGTCAGGGCATATTTCTTTTTCTGGGTATTTGCCTTTGTATCCAGTATTTCATGAATTCCGGCATAAACAACCATTCCTTTACCTTCAATTATTTTTTGGGTAAGCGGCTCTTCTTCAAGATTGCTGATTTCCATATTGTTAACACTATAAGTACCTGTTGCTATAGACGAGCCCTTATTTGCTATTATTGAAACATCGGATATATCTTCGTTGCTGAACATCATGTTATTAATGACCTGTTCAGCTTTTCTTCTGGCTTCTATCCATTCATAGGTGTTTTTATTCTCTGCTTTGATAAAATTCTGTATGTCTGAATTGTTAAGCAATTGCATGGAGAATGACTCTACATTACTTAACATAAGCTCCAGATAATTAACCGCTTGTTCCATTGTGCTTCTTGCCGCTTCCCTTTCTTTGCTCTCCAAAGCTTTTGCCGCAATATTGTATGATACGATTCCCAGTATTATTACCGGAACAATAGTAATAAGAAAAGCCGAAAGGAGCTTTGATTTGATCGTTTTAAATTGAACTGCTTTAACTGATTTCATAAAACTTGCTTTTAATGAATTCATTCTAACACATTCCTTTTTTAAATTATCTGAATAATATATTTCAGGACTAGATTATTATGTAATCTATTTATAATATCGTCATATATAATAATATAATTAGCCAAAAAATTTTTCTTGAAACAGTTTTTCATTATTCAAAACTTAAGTTGATGTAAAAAGTAAAATAAGATATAATGCGGCATATGGGAACATTTAATTTTTTAATCATGTTAGTTTATATGATTTATTATTAAATTCCGTTCAGTAAAAAGCAACCCGCACGGCAGCGTACCGAAATTCCACCGGAGGATAAACAGTGCTTAAAATGGTCATTTTTGATATGGATGGGGTCATTATTGACAGTGAACGAATATATCACTATGTAGAAATGAAACTGTTTAAAAAACTGGGACTTGATATATCCGAGGAGGAAAGATCAAGTTATATAGGAACTAAAACAACTGAAATGTGGGCTGAAATAAAACAAAATCATTTTGTCGAGCATCCTGTTAAAATTCTTGTTGAAATGGAAAATTCGGAGTTTACCGCCTGTTTAAAATCCGAACAGAATTTAAAACCGATGCGGGGTATTGTTGAACTAATCAGGGAACTGCACGGAAACGGAATTATTCTTGCACTCGCCTCATCTTCCTGTATAGAGCTAATAGAAGTAATACTCGGAATGTTTGACTTGAAAAAATACTATACGTTTATTTTAAGCGGAGATGATGTTGAAAATGGAAAACCCGCCCCCGATATTTTTAACGCTGTCTGTCGGCAGGCCGGAATTGCCCCGCAAAATTGTATTGTTATAGAAGATTCTAAAAATGGGGTTTTGTCGGCAAAAGCTGCGGGAATAAAATGTATCGGTTATCAGAATTCAGGTTCGGGAGACCAGGATCTTTCCTCAGCCGACATGGTAATTCCGGACTTCAATGAATTGAGCTGTAATATACTAAAAGATTTGGTCTCACCCAAAAATCATAATTTACTGTAGGGATTTGATTTGGGGAGGGTTTATATGATATCAAACTACCATACACACTGCTGCTTCTGCGATGGGTCCGGTCAGCCCGAAGAATATGTATTGCAGGCATTGAAAAAGGATTTTTCAACGCTGGGCTTTTCATCTCACGGGCCGATTCCCTTTACAGAATGGACAATGCGTAATGAAGATACAGGGAACTATCTTGAAACGATTGATTATTTGAAGAGCAAGTATACTAACCTTATACAAATATATAAAGGTATGGAGATTGATTATCTTTCCGGGGATACAAGTACGATATTTAAAAGGTATGACCTGGATTATATCATTGGCGCAGTACATTTAATAAACGATGGTATTCACAGAGAGTATTTCAGTATTGACGGCAATATCACTGAATTTCAAAAAACATTTGAAATTTGTTCAAATTCAAGTATTAAAAAGCTTGTATCACGGTATTACGAAACCGTACTTGAAATGCTTCAAAATAACCGCATTGATATACTGGCTCACCTGGATCTTGTAAAAAAGAATAATACAAACCAAAAATACTTTAATGAAACCGATGCATGGTATGTTAATCTTGTTAAGGATGTTGTCCGCAAAATCTCCTCATATAATGTTATTGTGGAGGTGAATACAGGCGGTATTGCAAGAGGATATACGGATAACGTCTACCCTTCCTTATGGATTATTAAAGAGATGAAAAAATGGAACATCCCCATAGTTCTAAGCTCTGATGCCCATAAACCCGAAAATCTTGACTTTTATTTCGACCAGGCAAAAGAGGATATAAAATCGGCAGGTTATGATGAAGTATGGGATTTGAATAATGGGAAATGGGAAAACCGTAAGCTTTGATAACATTTTTTATAACAAGGCAAGCAATTGCTTGCCTTGTTATAAAAATATCCTTACTATGGTTCCTTCACCTGTTTTGCTTTCCAAACCGATTTTCCCTCCATGGACCGTAATAATCTCCCGGGCAATCGCCAGTCCCAGGCCTGACCCGGCGTAGGATTCATTCGTGCTTGTACCTCTGTAATACCTTTCAAAAAGGCGTTCCCTGTTTTCTTCGGAGATCCCTTTTCCGTTGTCTTCTATTTCAACGGTTACCCTATCGCTCATATGTATACATACCCGGATTTCTGTTTCTTCCGGATTGTGAACCAGCGCGTTGATTAAGATATTTGTTAGTGCCCTTTTAAATAACAACTGATCGAACTCCATCATGACTTCTTCACCATCCGGCTCAAAATATATCTTCCTGTTTTCATATTTTGGATCGTTGAGGATTCCAATAACAATATCCCTAAATATATCCACCAAATTTGCCTTTTCCTTTTTCAAGGGAATTAAATCATTTTTCAACTTCTGTGTCAGCTTCAAATCGTCAATCAAAGCACCCATATAAGCAGACTTTTCAAGGAGTATCCCAATATATTTCTGTAAATCCTCCAGAGACATTTCGTCCCCGGCTTCATAAAGCAGTTCGCTATATCCTTTGATTGAGGATAACGGCGTTCTTAAGTCGTGGGATATGTTGGTGATCCATTCCTCCCTCATTTTCTCTACCTTTTCACGTTCTGCTTCACCGGATTTCAGAGCAGATGCCATATGGTCCAAGCTTTCGTATACCTTCTTGTAAAAGCTATCCCGGGGGAAAACCACATCGTAATCACCTCTGGACATTGCGGTAATTCCATCCGTCATCCGGACAACTGGCCGGTTTATTCTTACGGCAAACAAATAACCCAATACCAGTGCGATAAATAATGTTATCCCAGAGGTAATGATTTGTTTCATATCTTTATAGCGCAGGTAATTCAGATTGTCGGACATAATTTTAATATTGAAATCCGGTTTGGGTACACCGACAACAATTGACATATCGTTGAACTCTTCCGACCCATAAGCGGCAACGGTTATTACATACTCCTGAACCCTCATGGGGATGGCAGCCGCTTTCTCCAATTCACCACGGGTATAGTAGGTTTTTATGGTTTCCGGTTTGTTGATGCTTTCAACTTCTTTTCCTTGACTGTCAATCACCTGTACCCAGCCTTCCTTGCTTGTCAGGGTTTTAATAAAGGTCTGGCTTAGAATAATCTTTTTATAGATATTGATTCCGGATATCCCGGTTTCAGAAGAATCCTTCACTGAATCAGTGCTCACAATAGGATTAATTTCCTCATTTATCATATCCGTAATAAAAGTAATACAGGTTTGATCATCGGGAGAAAACTGCTCACTTTCCATAATTACCGCTGAGAAAAGTCCGCTGATAATCTGAGTATTGCTATACTCTTCATATGAAAAATACATCGACATAATAACATTGATAAGGTTTGACACAATACTCACGGCGAGTACCGCCAGCATAAATTGGATTGTAATTTTCCATTTCATATTATTCACCCTTTGCGGCAAGCTTATATCCAAGGCCCTTCACTGTAAGGATATACTTCGGATTTCCCGGATCATTTTCCAGTTTCTCGCGGAGATGCCGGATATGTACCATAATCGTATTATCGTCACCTATGTATTCTTCTCCCCAGATGTTCTCATACAATTTCTTTTTACTGAATATGCGGTTGGGATGACAGGCAAGGAGTGTCAGGATTTGCAGCTCTTTTGCGGTGAGAACGACCGGATGCCCATCTTTTGTAACCTCTTTATCCGCCACATTGACACGGATCTTGCCGAACTTCAGAACCCGCCCTGCCGTTCCGTTATCCATATACTGCTTTCTCCTGAGTTGTGCCCGTATCCTGAAGACTACCTCCTTCGGGCTGAAGGGCTTGGTAATATAATCATCCCCGCCTATTCCAAGCCCCAGAATTTTGTCCACTTCCTCTTCCCTGGCCGAAAGGAACAGGATGGGCTCATAAGTAAACTCCCTGAGCCTTCTGCAAACCTCAAAGCCATCCATATCAGGCAGCATGATATCAAGAACAATTATGTCGGGATTCTCCTGCCTACAGCATTGAATTCCATCCTTGCCCGCATACGCTTTATAAACGGAATGAAACCCCTCTTTTACCAGATATACTTCAAGGAGGTCGCACAAATCCCGTTCATCATCAATAATTAATATCTTACTGCTAAAACTATTGCTTTCCATATTTTCCACCTCACAGCCACAAATGATCGGGTGTGGTATTCCCTTTTTCATTCTCGGGTTTACAGCCGCCCTACTTAAAATTACCATAGAGCGGCTGTATAGGTCAAACGGAAAATCAGAGACATAGTTTTCAGTTCAACTATCATTTATCAATAAGTCCTCGCGCTAATTGTATACCAAAACACAGGCGCTAAAAGTGCCTGCTATATGCGTTTTGTGTGCGACGCATCGCGAACGTTTGATAAAAAACTATTCTCCCAGGTATATATTGACCCTGTTCTGAATGGATTTCGCGGTTTCTTCTGCGTTTTTTTTGCCGTTGAAGTATCCTTTGGTCTCGGTTTGAATAATCTCCATAACCTTGCGGTCAATATGGGAATAGCTGGATAGATTTTCCACATACTCCTCCACTCTGGCAACCTCCTGTCCGGTAAGTGCTTTCGGCGTAACCGGTTCACCTCCGCTAACGCCGACACTAATCCAAATACCATCGGAACTCAGAAGAGTGTTGTTTCTGTCAGCCCTTGCCTTCAGTGCGGTTTTGCTGACTGAAAAACCGCTTAGTTCATCCATGCCCTGTATCTCCTCCGACAGAAGTATTTTTATGAATTCCCAGGCTTTCTCCTTATTTTTGGAATTGCTGTTAATCGAATAGATTTCACCGCAGCTGAAGGAACCGCCTGTTTTGCCGGCATCCGATCCGGGCAGGTTCACAATATCCAGTCCGCTGCCATACAGAACCTTCATCGTAGACAACATCATAAAGTCGGAAATACTCTGCGGGCAGAATATGACAGTACCTCTTTGCGCAGCCTCAAACAATGACTCCAGAGGATCCTGATTTTCGTATTCCGGCGTCTCCGAGCCAAATTTATTTGCCATTTCAAGCATTTTCACAAATTCCTCCGAATCAAAAAATGCCTTTTTCCCCTTTATATCAACAAACCTGCCGTAGCTGCCCTGTAGTAATACTTCCAGAGCGGCTATGCAACTGACATTCGGCGGAACAATATATACATCATCAGCCTCATCCATGGATATCCGGTCGACAATGGATTGGAAATCATCCCATGTCCAGGTGGTGTGATCAAAGGATATATTCCTGTCAGAGAGGGCTTTCTGATTGGGAAACAACGCATTCAAAGAAAAACAAATCGGCATACTGTAAAGCTTTCCATCATACTTCATCGCGTCAAGCAGATTCATATGAAAACATTCCTGCTGAAATTCATTGTCATCGGCCATCTTTTGCGTCAGATCAGCAAAGATATTCTTGGAAATATACTTTTCATAAGGCAGTCCGGCAACTGATATGATATCCGGTCCTTTTCCGGTCATCAGTTCGGTATTCAGGGTATTTACGTACCTCTCATAATCCTCATCACCTGCTTTGCCCGTTCCGGCTTCCTGTACTGTAATCCGGTAACCGGGGTTGGCCTTATTGAATTTGCTTACGGCTACATCAATAAGCCGGGATGAGGAGGGAACAGAGAGTGAGATCGGCGTTCTGTCTTCCTCTTTTATCTCCCGCAGCGAGTATTTGTACAACTCAAACCCGGATGAGCTATTATCAAGAGGAATGCCTCCTACTCCCAAAGGCATTGCTGTCATATAAAAAGTTTTTTGCGAATCCACACACATATCGGTTGGAATAAATCCGGAAGCCAGTATCGTATGTTCTTTAAAAGCGAGTGCTTTCTCCATGCGATTTCCTTTGGTATCAAATTTCTCAATTCCCGAATCACTTAGAAGGTAGATGCTCCCATCCTGCGGATCGCATCTCAGCTTTGGCATGTCTCCACTGAAAGAAATACCGCCGTTCACCTTCCGGTCAATCGTTTTGCTCCATATGTTCTTTCCGGTGGCAGTATTGAATTTCTGCAGTGTATATTGATAATTCGCGGTATCTAAGCCATATATAATCAGATTATTTTCCCGATCTGTCTGCGCCGTACCCTTGTATAAATCACCGCCGAAGGTTCTCTGTTCTTTTCCGCTGCTATCCAGCATGAGGATACTCCCGGACACGCGGGATAAAAAAATGTTACCAACGGCATCCACAGCAATCCCGGTCACCGTTTTTTTATAACTATCCGAACCGTTTAAGGAGAGGCTGTCTGAAGTGATTGTTTCAAGCAGTTTCCCATGGGGATCAAGCCTGTAAATATTTTGTTCAATACCCAATTCAGTCATTTGTACGCTTACGATATAAAAGTTATCCTGCGGATCCATAGCAAAAAGAATACTCTGCCCGTCAAAGTCGCAGGTAATTGTGTCCTGTACTTTCCCATTATCTCCAATCATCAGGAATTCCGGTTTTTCAGCCTCTGCGTTTTGAATAACCAGTTGGTTTTTTGAATTGATCTGGGCAGAACCCGGCTTTATTAATTCCGGGATTTCCTCTATTTCCTCTTCAACATATTTAAGTACCTGTTCTGAGTTTACAATATTTTCACCGCTGCTTCCGGTATCCTTGCTTTTGTCATTATTGCAGGCGGTTAAACCAATCACCAGTATATTTACCGTAATAAAACATATCAATCTTTTAAGCAATATAAACACTCCCTTTCTCATTTATGGGACAGGAAGGCAGGTTATCCGTCCCAAATTGCAAACCCGAGGCAATATAAATCCATACAATCAAAATTCCCTTTGTATATATGCTCATGGGTAATTCACTGACATAGCATAAGCCTAACACCACCGCCAGGCACAGAAACAGACCTCCGCCGGCTTTCCAGATAGAAACTCCGGCATTGATAAACTGATTCCGGAGAAGCTTCGTTCCGATACGGGTAAAAATCAACCCACCGAATACAGAGAGGCAGAGTATCATATCGGTCAGCATCCGGGTTGCCTGTAAAAGCCTTATACTAAAAGATGCTTTATCGGATACACCGGAGAAAGTATTCCGAATGCTTTCCCTTAACAGGTCTGCATATTTTTGCATATCCGGTGTTTCTCCGGGAACATATTCAGGGAGTATGAAAAAATCAAATGCGCTAAATCTCCAGACAACAAATATAAAAGCTAAAAAAACGGATGTTTTAATCATTTCTCCTCCGTAGGTCCGAATACCTGCCCGAAGTGTATTTGAAAGATCGTAATCGGCATAAATACTCCTGATTCCGCGAATGATTTCTTTAAAGCCGATAAATGCTTGCAAACCCAAAAAAATAATGGTAATGAAGCCTGTGAGAAAAACGATAATCATCGGCTTTTGCAGCATCAGCTTTTGATGTACGGAGAAGTCCGATACATCCAAACGGGATTCATCCAAACCTTCCTGCCTCAGGGCAGTTAAAATCAGATTTCTGCCGCTGTTATAAATTTCACTTTTATCCGCCGCGGTTTCAAAGGAAGCGATAATTGCCCCACTGTCCAATTCAAGCATGGTTCCAGCAGGTATCAGCACTTCAGGAAGCTCTTCCTTCGTCAGTAAATGAAGAACACCCCTTCCATTTCTGAACACACCGGCAATAACAAAGGATTCCCCATAAACCTGGATTGTTTGTCCAATCGCGTTGTGTGTTTTGAACCGCTCCCAGGCAAAATCCTCGCTTACCAGGGCAATTTTCGGAGCACCGCTTTTGGAAAACGCAGGGGAGAAACCGCCGTAAACAAATTCAAACCGGCGGAACATATTGTATCTGCCGCCAATACCGGCCAAGATTACCTGAGTCCTACTGCCATTGCTTTCTATTGTCTGCTTACTGGTTTTGGGTTCGACGGTATAAGCAATGAGGTTATTTTGCAGCTTTTTTTCAAGCTTCTTCAGAATCTCCATGGTCAGAATTTTCCTGTCACCTCCTTTCCATTCCGGTTTTACCTCCACAACAACCTTTTCCGTGGAAATCGCCCCGGTTGCGTCCTTCAGCCCCTCCACTGCAGCGCTTCCCAAAATGATTCCGGAAACTAACAGTAGCATTCCGAAAAGAAGCATATTCCATCCGGTTTTATGTATTTTCAATCCAACACCTCCTTTCTTTTTCGCTTATGGAAAACCTATAAATCCTTTACCCTGAAAGCGATAGTTGTATTAATATACCGGTAGTTTATCTTAACATGCTTCCACAGCCTCCCTTATTCGGCTGTTTTCCGGGCACAAAGTTTTGTTTCGATTATCTGTCATAGATAACACGCATTCCGTCGGACAGCGGTTTATCACTGGCTGTAATCACCCTGTCCTCACTGCTTAACCCATGCACCACGGCAATTTTTTTATCATCCGATTCTCCAATGGTAACGTGCACCGCCCGAATATAGATTTCATTTCCAAGATAGCTTTTTTTCTCTTCCGGAACATAGACAAAATAACCGGTGTTGTCCTGCCCGATTGCCGAATTGGATACCAAAACATCGAAGGATTTGGTTTTTTTATAAAACCGGGCTTCACCCTTTTGTCCTTCCTCTAATACATCACCCGAAACTTCAATAACAATCTCCTTCTTCTCCCCCTTATTCTCACAGCTGTCTTTGATTTTCATTACTTTCCCGGTGATTTTCTCCCATTCAAAGGCATTCAGCGAAATTTCCGCTTCATCTCCTGGTTTTAAGTCGGCCGCATCGTCAATATCCAGAAGACCGGTGAAACAGTAGCCTTTCGATGTATCTATCATGCTGTATACCGGCTGTGACGCATTCGTCATTTCTCCCTTTCTGAAACCTATGTCCGTAATAATTCCGTCAAAGGGAGCAGTCAGTTCACCCAGCAGGAGCTGCTCCTTCATCCGCTCTATTTCTCTTTTTTGTATTTCTATTTCTATTTGAAGGCTTTTAATTTCCATCTCTTCTTTTCTCATTTTAATCTGATTGGAAAGGATGGCGTTTTCTTTATCCGAAACTGCTTTTTTTTGCACTCTCTGTGCCTCACTGAACTTTCTTCGGGCGTTCTCATAGTTTTCCTGCGTTTCACATTTAGCTTCATACAACATCCGGATCCGGTTGTAATCCGATTCCACCTGCTGTAGTTGGTTTTGAGCCGATTCAATAGCATTGTCATATTCATTCAGATGAAAGGAATCCGATTCAAGCTTCCGTATAGCCAGTTCGATTTTTTTTTGTTCAAACCTGTCCAATGCGTCCACCAGTTGCGTTTTAATGGTTTCCGTATCCAGCTTCAGAAGGCTTTGTCCCTTATTTACCTTTTCTCCCACCCGCGTATGGATCTCCAATAAACGCATACCCGAGGGAATGTAACAGTGATGGATTTCATTTGCTTCGATGTATCCGGTCATCAGAACTTCTTTTATGATAGATCCCCTGGAAGGCCTTTCACAATCTACCCGTGGGAGAGAAATATGATTTATCGTGTTAGAAAAAAAAGCCAGAATCAGCATAACCGTAAAAAAAGCAACCGCCGCCCTTTTTATTTTCTCTCTTCTATTTACCGTATGGTTTTCATATTTGTCCTGCATATAGTCCCCCTCCAAAAATCAGATATTGTTTTATGCTTTCAGTCCCGATAGCTGGATTCCCTCCACCAGATAGCTTTCACCATACAGAAAAACCAGCAGCATGGGGGTCATATAAATAGATGATGCCGCAAAGGCAATACCCCGTTCATTTGTATTAATGGTTGAAAGAAAAACCGAAAGCATGCTTTTTGTATTGTCCTGTAAAAAAATCAGAGGCTGCTCAATCATATTCCAGTTATCTATGAATACAAGGATTGCCAGCGACGCGATACCTGCCTTTGACATTGGAAGAACGACCTTCAGAAATATATAAAACCGGTTTGCCCCGTCCACATACGCCGATTCACAATAAGCATCGGGGATCAGGACCATGGACTGCCGGAGAAGAAAAACTCCAAAAGCATTGAAAATGCCGGGAAGGATGATAGATAGGGTATTGTCAAGCAATCCTAAATAGCTGGCAACAATATAATTGGGAACCAAGGTTACCTGAAACGGCATCATCATAACAATAATGTAAGCAAAAAACAAAGGCTCTCGCCCTCTGAACGGAATTTTTGAAAAAGCAAAGGCCGCCATGGAAGCAACCATTATCTGCCCAGCGACAATCGGTGCAACCACACGGATTGAATTCCAGAAAAGGAAATGGTACTGCGTTTTTTGAATCAATACCGAGTAATATTGATTAATGGTTACAACGTCCGGAATCAGCTTTATCCCGTGATATACGCCGGCAGACCTGCCGCTTGCATTCTGCGCTGCGGTTCGCTGTTGTGAATAGGAATAATGGATTTCCTGTTCGCTCATAAAAGAGTTTGTAAGGGTAAGTATCATCGGCATCACGACAAGGAGTACCAGCACAGCCAGTCCCATAGCCGACAGGATCCTGACTGCGGTTCTTCCGGCAAGAGATGTCGTATTTAAAAATGCATTATGCTTTTTTTGCTTTTTCATAACATAAACTCCCAAAACGTAATACGCCCTATTCAAGAAATAGAATCTCCAATCTTCCGCTCGAAGAAAAACAGTAAAAAAACCAGGACTAAAACCAGCACAGCCATTAAAAAAGCCGCCGAAGTAAGCTTTTGATAATCAAGGGAGACAAACATGTTGTTCATGTAATGCTGGAGCATGTACATGCTGTCATGGGGGTATGCGCCTGCCAGCATGTATGTTTCCCTGAATACCTTGAACGAATTGATAACCGATATAATTAATACAAAAAAGGATGTGGGTGTGAGATAAACCAGAGTAATATTTACAAACTTCCTTAGAAAACCTGCTCCGTCGATATTGGCAGACTCGTAATATTCGACCGGGATATTCCTGAGGCCGGCAAGGATCAGCACCATGTTGTAGCCGATATTTTTCCACAGGTATACAATAGCCACAACAACCCTTGCCCAATTACTGCCCAGCCAGTCAACGGGCTGGAACCCTGAAAGGGTTAAAAGCAAATTAACGGATCCTTGTGAATCGAACAGAATTTGCCATACAAGAACCACGGATGCAACGGGAATGACCAGCGGGGTAATGAACAGGGTACGCATTGCTTTTATCATAGGCACTTCCCTGTTTAACAGCATTGCAAGCCCCAGGGAAAAAAACAGGTTTAATGGAACACTGATAGCCGTAAAAAGCAAGGTGTTTGATGCGGCTTTCAGAAAAACAGGATTTCTAATCAGATTAACATAATTCAGAATACCAACAAACCTTCCGTTAACCGGACTTGAAACCAAAGAGTAATATATCCCCGCGAAGAAGGGAACGATATAAAATACCGAAAATCCGATAATACTTGGCGTTAAAAATAATAAGGCCGAATAACGGTTCCTTTTTTTTGATCCCACCGGTATCGTAACCTCCCAACTCCTTCTGTTACGTTACCAGTATAAACCACGGTTCTTAATTCATTTTTCAGATAACCTTAATTAATCCTTAATTTAACCCGTTTGCCTGCTGATTATTGAAGTTGAATTATTTTCAGATTTGCTGCCGGAAAGGTAAGGCAAGCAGCAAACCCCGTGCCAGGAAAATATATTTTCGGCAATTCACACAGTCTGATGGTTGTTTTTACTATGCTTGGAACATCCGTTTGTTATCTTATGTAAAATATTGCAGAATTTCGTGAAGCAGGTTATCAATAAAGCTTCTGGTTATATCAAATCCGGCGTTCTTTTCCCCTGTGCTTTCATCCATATAGAGTTTCCTGTTAACTTCAATCATAACGGAAGAAACACGTTTATCCTTCATATAATATTTCATGGGTACCAATGATCCGGCAAAAGGAAAGTTAAACCTTACCGTTAAGCCGTTTTTTACCGTGTATTCCAATATAAGGCGGTATAACTCCTCCGGTGTGTGAAATTCGCATGTACCGATACAGATATCCGGCCGGTCAGGGCTTTTATCCTTTTCGAACGGCAGTGGCTTTTGCGGGAAGGAATGACCGTCAAGAATCAGGCATTTGCCGAACTGCGCAAGCATCATGCCGGTTTTTCCTTCAAGCCCGGAATGGTATGGGTCGTAGAAACGCCGCATTAGCTGTTCTCTCCGGTTATCAGCCAGCCGGCGAAGCAACTTTCCTTTATGAGTCTTTGTATAGATAGCGCCCATGCCAAACTTTTCCATTTCCTCATCCGATTCACTGCGAAACCGTTCCGGATCAAAAACTATTCTACTGACTGTATTCTTATGAATTACAGCACCCGGGCACTTAAACAACTGATCTGTATATCTGTCCGTAAGAAGGAGCATTTCCTGTTCCAATTCATTATCGGTAAGCAGCAGCTCTTCCCGGATATCCGGAGGAATATTCATCGAACTGTGCGGCAAATGGATCAGCATTGGTTTTGTCATGATTCATATACTCCTTGTAAATACAATATCTTTGACGGACGGTTCCAATGGCGCTGTTAAACTGTTTATTACGCCCTTTGCATCGGTATGGAAGGTGAATTTGGTAAGTGCGTCTTCATTATCATTGTCAAGAAGTTCAAAGGTATCATAATGATAATGACGCAAGCAATGATAATGCTCATCATCTTCTACATAGAGCCCTTTTTCATCCAATTTGATTGAAAATTTACCATACCCATCACAAAGGAAATCACCGCAAAAGGCTTCCAGGGCCTGAGATGTTGAAGTTCCCTCAATCCGATCTGATATAACCGACTTCTGTTGATTTTTTGCTTCTTCCTGCTCTTTTATTTTTCTGGCGGCCCAGTTAACCTGATTCAAATCCAGCAAACGGTCTATAACGTTATTTAGTACTATTTCTGTAAGAGGGCTTCCCAATGTTGGCATCACCGAAATTCCAATATTTCTTTTGGGCAGCAGATATACCTGGCTGCCAAAAAATCCGCCATGAACTACAAGCTTCTCACCTCTATATGCCCAGATGAACCAGCCCAAACCGCAGCTTGATTCCCCATACTCTTCATAAGGCGAATTCCAATTGTCAATCATCTGGGGAGAATGCAATTCTTCAAACAACTTCTCTGAAACAATCCGTTTACCTTTAAATTTTCCCTTGTTCAACTGAAGAATCATCCAGTTGGCCATTTCATTTGGAGTCGTGTTTATGCCCCCTGCGGGAGATCTTGGATAAATATATTCCGGATCCATTACCTTGTTGAATTTGTATTGTTTCAAAATATCATTCTTCATATAATGGCATTCGGCAAAATTTTCAGATAAGCATGACTTAAAAAATGAGAAGTTGCTCTTTTTCATATCCAGCACATCGAAAATCTTCTCCTGAACAAAACTCTCCCAATTCTGATCTGTTATGCAATCCACCAGGTGTCCGGCTGTCATGTACATGAGATTGTTATACTGCAATTTTGTTCTCATAGGATAAGAGGAGTCCAGATATCTCAGGTTCTCTACCATTTCCTTTCTGGTTTTAAAGTCGTGCAGCGCCCAGTCATGCGCCGGAAGCCCAGTCCTGTGGCATAACAGATCCCTTGGAGTAACATTTTCCGAGGCATAGCTGTCCTTAAGTCTGAAGTAGGGTATGTATTCTCTAACTGGTTTATCCCAGTCCAATTTGCCTTCGTCAACCAATATGGCCAGTGACATTGAAACAAAAGCCTTGGTATTCGATGCAATTCTGTAAAGAGTATCCGCATTCATTTCAAGGCCCTTTTCCGGATCTCTGTAGCCATATCCGTTGGAATACAAAAGCTCTCCATCCTTAACGACAGACAACCCCATACCGGGTACATTCCACAACTTTAAACCATCTTCGATAAATTGATCGAGTCCCTCAAGTTTTTTCAGATCATTCCTGTTCATACTATCAAACCTCCTTATTGGTATATGATTTATTTGTTGTTATATAAAGTTCCTTTACAATACTATCAATTTGTGGCGGCCTCATAGTCAAATCACTTATTATGTACTCATCATTAATGGATTTAATAAACCGGTTCAGTTCAAGCAGATCGGTATTTAGTTCAAGTTCTGCGTTATGAGGAGTAATCATATCCTTGACATAAACACCGGGTATACCGTTTAGGTCCGGCAGAGGTTTTTGAGTTACCAGAGTTACCAGCTTCCTGTTCCCAAAAAACTTGCGCAGTGCATCCATTCTGTTATCATATACAATTTCACCATTGTTTATTACTATCACACGCTTTGCCAACAGCTCAACATCATCCAGGTCATGAGTTGTCAGAACAAAGGTGATACCCTTGCGATTCATATTCATTATAAATTCGCGTATCCTCTCCTTTGCAATAACATCAAGCCCAATGGTCGGTTCATCCAGAAAAACAATCTCAGGGTCATGCAGCATGGCCATAATAAACTCACATTTCATCCTTTCGCCAAGAGACAGCTGCCTGGTGGGCTTTTTAACGTACTCTCCCACCTCCAGTAATTCAACCATTCCCCAAAGACGTTCCTTATACAGCCGGGCCGGGATGTCATAGATAACCCTGTTCATCTCAAATGAGTCCAATGGAGGTATATCCCAGATTAACTGGGATTTCTGGCCAAAAACAGCACCTATTCCGGCAACATACTGCTTACGCTTAATCCATGGCACATATCCCATAACTTCAACCTCGCCGGAAGTAGGATAAAGCACTCCCGTCAATATCTTCAGGATGGTTGACTTACCTGCGCCATTTGGACCCAGGAGCCCTAACATTTCACCTTCTTCAACATTAAAGGAAATACCCTTCAATGCCTCTACCTGTATTATCTTTCTTTTTATAAGGCTTTTTAAAGAATCAATAAAGGAGCTTCCCCGTTCATGTGTAACATAGGTTTTCCTCAACGCGTTTATTTTTATTATCATTATACGTTATTATCCCCCCGCACTTGTGTATTGCCTTAACATTAGTTTCCAGAAGCTTAAACTGCCAAAAAGAAAAAGCAGACATACTATACCTGTTGTCAGAATCCCTTCCGGATTTCTTCCGAGCAGAGCTGATGCCGGAAGAAATCCTACAGCTGCCACAGGCACCACATATGAGATAATCGTCTGAAACCCTCTGGTGAATATACTTCTGGGAAAGTTTCCAAAGGACATTATACTATCGAATATCTCATAAATTCTGCTGTTGCCCACCCATTTGAATACACTTCCGGCCATAAAAGCCGCAAATGCAAAAAGCATGATCATAGATAGTACAAACAGGAGTATAAACATAAGTATTTCCATAATACCCGGTAGGGAGAGCATTGTAAAAGCATATATGGAAACCAGCAGCCCACACACCACTATCCCTATACTATCCGGCTCGAAATTGGTTGCGACCGACATAAACAACGTGGATGCCGGCTTTATCAGCAGTATATCGTATGTTCCCTCCCTGACACGGTTTAAAGTATTCCATACCAGCCCAAAAAACAAAAGATTCGCCATACCTCTTGACAGCAGGAAAATCCCCTGAAGCAGTAACACTTCTTCCACACTCCACCCCGGAAACGAGGCGCCCGTTTTATAAATCAATACCGTAATGAACGGGATAATAAGTTCAGATATGAAAATCATAACGGCACTGAAGATAAAATCCGTACGGTATGCAATCCTGGAGGCAAAGCTGTTTTTCATAGCCATAAAATACAACCGGATACCTCTCCTCATGCTCCCACCCCCGTAAACCGCCTGATTCCTCTCTTATAAAAAAATATTGTAAATACAGTCATAATTAAGACGGCTATAACCTGAATACCAACAATTTGAGGTATTGTACAGGAGTATCCACCCAGTTCATATGAACCTATAAACACCCTGACGGGAACATAAGCAATAAACTGGAAAGGCAGGATAAAAAAAATCTTCTGAAGCAGGGAAGGAAAAAGGGTTAGTGGAACTAATACTCCCGAACAGATGTCACGAAGCAGCAAAAACATCCTGCGTACCCCGGACGTTCTTGTAAGCCAGAAAGCTGTTATACCAATGCAGTAGTCCACCAGAAACATCATAACAAACCCCAGAGCAATGGATAATACACTCCAGAAAGGTCTTGCGGGAACAAGTCTTATCTTCAGAATAAAAGTAAATATCGCAAGCAGTGGAATAAACTCAAAGAACAATCCTAAAATTCTGTGTCCTACCTTCTGTGAAAATGCAAAATATACATGGAATACAGGCCTTAATACAAAGGTGAGGAATTTTCCGGTATGTATCAGCATCTGAAGATTCCAGTCCGCAAAATCCATAATAATATAGTTGATAAGCATAGCTATGGCAAAATAGGTTATCATCTGTTCAAGCGACAGTCCGCTTATACTGACATGAGTATTGTAAACCGCATTCCATATGAAATACTGAACCAGGAAGTAAACCGGACCAACAAAAAGCGAAACCATGGAATGGGATCTGTATACAGACCATTCCTTATACGTTGCAAATGCAACTGCTCTTAAGATGCCGAACTGCTGTCTGATAACCCCCGAAATATTTATCATAACAAATCCTACCACTCGCATATTAATTTTTACATCAACTGATGCAATTGCGTCAGGTTAAGCGTTAGTCGGCATTAGTTTACCTTACCTTCAATAATTTCAATAAATTCCTTACCATTCTATATCATCTGCAAGCCATCATCAAGAGAATAATTGCCTATAATAGTTTTTTACCCCCCATTGCTTCAGAAATTTCAAACTCACAAAAACAAGTCCTTGAAACCATGCATAATCTGATAAGCCAAGGGGATATTGCGATTTAGTGTAAACGTATTCATTCAAAGAAGTTAATGGAGCATCGTTTATCTCATCAATTACTGCCTCAGACAGGGAACCATCCCCCTGCTTCATTCATGGTTGTACAAAAATCCACTGGTCCGTTCCAGGATCATGTACACCTGTTTTGTTATCATACGCATCAAAAAATTTTATTTTAACATATGATACAAACTCTTTTCAATCAAAAGCAAGGAAGCAGGAGGACGGTTTTTCTGCTTCCAAATGGAAATGGAAGCGGGAGAATCGTCCCCTCGCAGTTGACTAAAATAGATTAATATGTTAATATAGTTGCATATTGCAACTGTATTAACATGCAACTTTTTTGCATATAAAGGGGGACATTATCTTGATCGAAGCTCAATTGATAAACCGTGAATCCCGGCGAAAAATGATGCTTGAGGAACCTGTTGCCAAAGTAATACCCATTGTGGCTGTTCCAATGATCATAGCAATGCTCATTGATTCGATATACAACATTACAGATACCTACTTTGTAAGCCAACTGGGCACTACGGCAACTGCAGCCGTTGGCGTAAACTCTTCGCTGATGCATTTAATACGCTCAGTCGCTATGGGCTTCGGCATGGGAGCATCCAGCTACATATCGCGATTGCTGGGAGCCAAACGCGACGAAGAAGCCAGCCGGGTAGGCACAACCACACTTTTTACAGGGATTATGGTCTTATTGATACTGTCTTTTATTGCCTACATGTTTATGGCGCCAATGGTTAAAATGTTGGGCGCCACCGATTCGGTTATGCCGTATTCAATGGATTACGCAAGATGGATACTGCTATCCTCCCCGTTTACAGCCGGTACGGTCATACTAAACCAACTCCTGCGTGCCGAGGGCAGCACCAAATATTCAATGGTTGGCATGGTTTCAGGGTGTATTGTAAATATAGGTCTCGACCCGCTGTTCATCAGTGTTTTCAGCCTTGGAGTCGCGGGTGCCGCCATCGCTACCGGTCTTTCGAAACTTATAAGCTTTATGATACTGTTGATTCCTTTCTTACGAAAAAAGTCAATGCTTGAGTTAAAGCCAAAGTTTTTTACTCCTAAAAGAGAAATTTTTTTTGAGATTGCCAGAATGGGAATACCCACATTTCTTCGCAGCAGCATGCTGGCTATTTCCACCATTGTAATCAATAATGTTGCCGGCACCTTTGGAGATTCGGCTCTCGCCGCCGCATCAGTCGCAAATAAGGCTGCCCGTGTTGTCGGTTCAGGTATTATGGGTCTCGGGCAAGGCTTTCAGCCTGTTGCAGGGTATAACTGGGGCGCAAGGAAATATGAGAGGGTACGAAAAGCATTTTGGACCTGCAGTGCTATGGGAGCCGCCGGAGGTTTAACACTGGGCGTGATTATGGCGATTATGGCCACAAAATTGGTTAGTATTTTCGCATCATCGGATGATACAGAGATTGTGAAGATTGGTTCGTATATGATTATAACCCAATGTATCACAATGGTATTCCATGTGTGGGGCGGGATTGCAAACGGCCTTTTCCAGGCACTGGGACGACCAATCGGCGCGGCGGTGCTTGGCCTTTCACGGCAAATAATTTGCCTTATACCATGCGTTTTGGTATTATCGAATATATATGGTGTTTATGGTCTCGCCTCAGCCCAGGCCGTTGCGGATATTATGACCTTAATGATAGCCCTTCCGATGGTTATTTTACTGTATCGTAAGATAAAGCGCATGGAGTTGGAACAAAACAAACCGGAAAACAATACTTGGATAGAGCAACAGGATCAATTGCAGAAAGAGCCAAAGAAATATGTCTCAGTATTTGGAGAATATAGCAATGAACAACGAAAAACAAGAATTCACACGTAATATTGTCAGATACATTACCCGTCTTGAAAGGCAGCGCCGGCACTATATGGATGAACACCTGCGCACCTTCAAGCTGTACGGGTCGATGTTTATTATTATTCTGTTTCTGGATAGGAATCCAGGATCGAGCCAGGATAATCTTTGTGAGTATTTGTTAATCGACAAGAGCGGTGTGGCCCGCAAGTGCCGCAAATTGGAAGACCTGGGTTATATAAAGCGCGAGCAATCACAGGATGACAGGCGACAAAACAGACTTTTTCTTACAGAGAATGGACAGGAACTGCTGCCGATAATTCGTACGTACTTGTCCAAATGGCGGGAGATGGTAACAAAGGACATGACCGAGTGCGAACAGAAAGAACTTCTGAGGCTGCTGGAACTTATGGAAAAGAACGCGTTGAAAGCCTAGGAGTTACCGGCATGATTATGGCTGCAGGTACACCTGAACAGGTTGCGGGAGCAGAAAATTCACATACCGGAATGTATCTCGCAAAGCTTGCCGGGTCGGTTCCCCTTTGCTAAAATGAAAGCATGACGCGTTATCTTTATTAATTACTGAAGATGTTTTCCGGGTATGCCATACCGCGGCAAAGCCGCAAGAATTCAGAATTCAGAACCCAGAATTCAGTATTCAGAATTTAAAACACTCTGACAATATGCCTCCAGTAATTTGCTAACTTCTTCTAAAAGAAGTTTTGCTTCGGAAATATCGCCATATTCTAGATCCTTCGTAAGAATAAGATAATATCGGCATTCTTCAACAGAACCCCGGGCAATATTATAAAAGCGAATTTTATCAGCTTTGCTATGTTTACGGAAGCCCTCTGATAACGGCTGCAATGATTTCAAAAATCCCTCGCTCCTTCAGATATAAAATTACACC
>CAZSVI010000047.1:0-26361 GCA_964610205.1 uncultured Oscillospiraceae bacterium | reverse complement strand
TTCTGAATACTGAATTCTGGGTTCTGAATTCTTGCGGCTTTGCCGCGGTATGTTATAATCGGAACCCTCCACTTATAGAAGTGCGGGCTTGAAATTTTGATTAAAAATCACGATAATATTATCCGATATATTATTAAGTGAAATTACACTTGGGAGGTTTAGTAAAATTGAAATTTTATGTTAAGGATATTCTTCAGAATAAAATAACCGAAATCCAAAGCAGGATACCTCTTCCTATAAAAACTCCTTCTTTCTCCGTCACCTTTGCAAACATTCTGGAAAACATCACGAGCGAGACTGTCAACAAAGAGTTTCAGTTGAACACGGAAAAAAAAGAATACTCATTGATTTCAGGCAGTTATGAAGATGATTATCCCCGACTTTCATCTGATGAGATCTCCATTCTTATGCCAAGAATTGACGCGGCCATCAAAAACGCTTCCTGCACATATGGTATAGGGGAATATATGATTCGCGCCATTATAAAGCAGGAATCATCTTTTCAGCCCTTTGCCCTTTCCACATCAGGAGCTATGGGACTTATGCAGCTGATGCCCGATACGGCGGGTTGGCTGTCTGTCGGCGATCCGTATAATATTGAAGAGAACATAAATGGCGGAACACAATATTTCAGAGATCAGCTGAACGCTTTTGACGGGAATACAGAACTGGCTCTGGCTGCCTATAATGCCGGGCCCAATAATGTTATAAAGTATAATGGAATTCCTCCTTTTGCTCAAACACAGGATTTTGTTAAGAAAGTTATGCAATACTATAATTCATATGTTTTAATGAAAAGTCAAAAGTAAACTCGTTCAGGAAGCTATAATACGATAAAATACTACATTTCTTATTAATATGCAACAATTTTTGCAACTTATCATGTTCTTTATGTCATTTGTTCAGTCATGGAACAAAACCCATCCACATTATCAACAGAGTTATCCACAAGTATACATGGTAACACACATTAAGCTCGATACCTTATCCACATTATACACAATAATTTTTAAAATTTTTGTGTATAAATATCCGAAGGGAAAATAAAAAAATGAAGTCACACTAACTCCAACCCCGGTATGGCATTTAATTCCATGTCAGAAAAATTTTTTTTCAGAAAGCTGAAATATCCTGCCGAAGCTATCATTGCAGCATTATCCGTACACAAAATAAGAGGGGGGTAATATACATTAATTTTTTCCCTTTGACAGACCGCATCCATTCTCTCACGCAAAAATGAGTTTGCCGCTACTCCACCCGCAAGGCAAACAGTGGATAAGGACCTCTCAATGGCCGCAGATACTGTATGGTCAACAAGCACATCCACTGCGGCTTTTTGAAAGGAAGCACTGATATCCTCAACAGGAACCGGCTCCTCCTTTTGGTTAAATTGATGAACGGTATTTATTACTGCAGTTTTTAAACCGCTGAAACTAAAATCGTAAGGGCTTTCCTGAAATGTCACTCTTGGGAACTTAAACCCATCAGCATTTCCATTTCTGGCTTTTATTTCAATAACGGGTCCCCCGGGATAACCCAGTCCCAATACTCTGGCAATTTTATCAAAAGCCTCACCTGCGGCATCATCCCGTGTATGTCCCAGAACCACATATTCCCCATAGTCAGAAACCTGAACAATATGACTATGCCCACCGGAAGCTACAAGACAGATATAGGGGGGAGTTAATTCGGGAAACGCTATATAATTGGCACAGATATGTCCCTCTATATGGTTTACTCCAATTAAGGGCTTTCCAAGAGAAAAAGCTAACGCTTTTGCCGCAGATATACCAACAAGAAGAGCACCAACAAGACCGGGACCATAGGTTACTGCAATTGCATCAACCTCATGAAGCATAACCCCGGCATCCTTACAAGCCTTATCTATAACAGGAATTATTGACTCAACATGCTTCCGCGACGCTATTTCGGGCACTACTCCACCATATTCCGCATGAAGCTTTACCTGGCTCGCAATAATATTTGACGCAACCGCTCTGCCGCTTATAACAACCGCAGCCGATGTTTCATCACAACTTGATTCAATCCCTAATATATGGATGTCTTTCACAAAAACCTCCCTGACAACGACGTATTCCAAAATGATTGTACTTTATAGCATTGTTTTACGCAAGGGATTTATACAATAATCAACCAGTACAATAGATAAAAAAATTAGAGCATATTACAGCCCTAAAAAAAAACAGGAGAAATGCTAATGTTACCGTTAATTATAGCAAACAATACCGTTTCAGGCCATAGAACCATGGTCCGACACAAATAGGACTTTGATCCTATTATCAAAGAGACAAAACACTAAAAGAAAATATGCAGTATAAGCTGA
Source organism: uncultured Oscillospiraceae bacterium (assembly GCA_964610205.1). Classification (GTDB taxonomy): domain Bacteria; phylum Bacillota; class Clostridia; order DSM-8532; family DSM-8532; genus CAZSVI01. The sequence goes on along the minus strand of CAZSVI010000047.1, from coordinate 24,017 downwards.
TCCAGCAAAACCAAAGTTCCAATACCCCATAAATAGTAGGAGAAATAACGAAGTTTCTGCTTCTGAATCAGTTTGAGCATTGTTTTCACGGCAAGGAAACCTGATACCGCCGCAAAAAGCATTCCAAAAATGAACGGTTCCGCTCCAATTACCGCTATGGCATTTTCTTCAGTTTTCAACATTCTATATATATCCAGAGCAGCCGGTGCCAAAATAGCAGGAATGGACAGCAGGAATGCGAAATCGGCTGCTGTTTTTCTTTCAATCCCCAGGACAAGCGCGGCGGAAATGGTCATTCCTGAACGTGATACGGCAGGAAGCATGGCAACAGCTTGAGCTGTACCAATTATCAACGGATCCTTTACATTCATATCTTCCATTTTCCGTTTATTATTACCCGCTTTTTCCGCATACATAAGCACAAGCCCGGTGAAAATAAAACCTACGCCAAGGGTCGCGCCTGTTTCAAAAAACGATTCAATCCACTCGTTAAAAATTAGTCCCAGAATTCCAAAGGGAATCGTCCCCAGAATAATATAAAGGGGCAGTTTGGAAAAAGGGTTTTTTACTATTTCAATAATCTTATTCCAGAATACAACAATTACCGCAAGCAGCGTAGCAATATGTAATGCAACCGTAAAACTTAAAGCACCCTCATTGATACCAAAAAACCTCTGCAAAAGAACCAGGTGTCCGGAACTGCTTATGGGAAGGAATTCGGAAAAGCCCTGGACAATTCCCAATACTATTGCCTCTATAATGGACATAGAACATCTTTCCTTTCCTGTATGAATCACTCCATTGATAATAACATAGTATAGATACGATTACCAGAATATGATTACTCCCAAAGAAGTATTTTAAGGTTCGTATGCTCTTTTCTTTTATTCCTTTGGCAGAAACGCTTCCTCGACGTATTCGTTCGGTGAATTCCAGAATATCCATTCTTCATAACCGGCATCATATATTGCCTGTATTTGAGCACGGTGCTCTTCCACTCCGTATTTCATCCAATAACCACTTGGAAGATAGGACGCAGTAAAACCCTGAATATATGGCCTTACTTTAATATTATATCCTTTGGCAGCCTCAATTCTTTTTTTGCCCATTATCAACGTATTGTACACGACATCATAGGGACTCAAATCCGGATGGGTGAATTTCACACCGTTAATTACCTGCCCTACCTTATTGGACATTGCACCTTTCGGAGCATTATTGGCATAATGTGAAGGATAAATCATAGGCGAGATATAATCAAGATTTATCCCTATGGTTTCAAGTGTCTGGCCAATCTCACCATAATCTCTTGAGGATATCAACGGCATACCGAATATATCTGCAGACAGAATGGTTTCCGGAACATGACTTCGGATAAAGGCAATAAATTCTTCGATATACTCATGTCTCTCTCTGCCATCCTCCAGAAATCCCAGTTCATAATCATACAGTGATGTTTCAGGGAAACGGATGTAATCAAATTGGATTTCATCGAACCCAAAATGTATTGCTTCATTTACAATTGAGGCGATATAATCCCAGGCTTTTTGATTGGTGGCATCCAGCCAGTAGGAATACTTATCTCCGGATTCCGACTGCTTAAATATTTTTCCATTTGATTGGATAGCCAATTCAGGTTTATATTTTGTGATTTTACTGTCCTTGAATGTTACCATCCTGCCGATCACCCGTATATTGTTATCATGAAGCTTTTGAATGACTTTACATATATCAAAATTTTTCATGCAGGCATTCGCCGCAATTACATCCTCAATTTCCGACTTGTACAGAATTGTGCCGTCATCACTTTTTATATCAATAACATAGGCATTTATTTCTGTACGGTTTGCCAGGTCTATATAATGATCAATATTGCCCTGCACAGAGCCAGGTTTTAAATACAATGCCTTTACCGGCTCAAACTCAGGCTTCGGCATTAGTGTTGTTACAGGCTTTGGTGTAGGTGTAGCGGTTGGAATTAGTGTTGCCGCCATAGTTGGTATTGAAGTCGGAGCAACCGTCGGCGTCGGTTCAGGTGTATTGGTCGGAAGAGAAGCATACTCTGCCGGAGTTGGAGTTGCACTGCCGATTGGATTTTTATCCGGTTGCTGGGAGACACCCTTTGCCCATACGTAATAACCCAGTAAAGATAACGACACCACTACTGCTGCCGTTAAAAGAACAGTTATAAGAGTACCCTTTTTTTTCTCCTCTTTATTCTGTTCCAAAGCTTGTACTTTGTTCTTCTCGTTTTCCATTAGTGGACTCCTTCCAGGTGCAAGTGCTTAAAGCGCTGAAAAATTTACTAAATATCAGGGCAAAAATGCCTTTTCCACGTATGTGTTTCTTGAATTCCAGAAAATCCATTCCGTATAACCCGCATCATATACCGCTTTTATCTGATCTCTGTATTGCTCCTCGCCATAGGTTATAAAATACCCCTCGGGCAAATAAGTGTCTGCGGTAAAACCCTGAAGGTATGGCCTTACTTTTATATCGGAACCGGCCTTCTCCAACCTTCCTTTGGTTATCATAAGACTATTGTAAATTACTTTATAAGGCTCCATATCGGGCTTAGGGTACAGTACTCCGTTAATATTGGTTCCCTGTCCATTTCCGGAATAATGAGTACTGCTGCTGTTTGCAAAATGAGATGGATAAATCATCGGTGAAATATAATGAAAACGTTCGCTGATAGTTTCAAGTGTCTGCCCAATCCCGCCCGCATCCCTGCTTTGCAGGCATATACTTCCAAAAATATCTGCTGAAAGTATCGTCCCCGTCAGCTGCTCTCTGGATTTCTGCATAAAATCATTGATATACTCGCTTTTCTCCCTTTCCAGATAACTCATATCATATTTAAAATTAGTTGTTTCAGGAAACCTTATATAATCATACTGTATTTCATCAAAGCCAAACTCAACGGCTTCCCCGGAAATATCAATGATGTACTGCCATGCATCTTCATTGGATGGATCCAGCCAGGCAAGATGGGATTTCCCCAAGGGCACCTTAAATACGGTACCGTTTGCATTCATAAGGGACAGATCGGGCTCCTTCAACGGCATAAGCGGATCACTGAAACAGACTACCCTTCCAATAACCCTGATTCCGTTTTCATGAAATATCCGGATAACCTCTTTAACATCGTATTTCTTTTTCCACGCATCATGTTTTACAGCCAAAGGAACCCGGGATTCGTAGCAAATCTCACCCAAATCATCTTTTATATCTATAACATAGGCATTAATCTCTGTACTGTTTGCAAGTTCCACATAATGCTGTACGCTTTTGGGATTTCCAACGGTATTTGTTGTCAGATATAAACCCTTTACCGGGTCTTCCACAACAGGCTCCGGAATTGGAGTTGGTGATAATGTGGGAATAGGTGACGGAGAAGATACCGGAGCTTCCGTGGGTATTGATGCCGCTATGGTAACAACCGGTGTCGGCGTTGCCTGTGCACCCTCAGAAACACTACCCTTATCCACCTTAAAAAGCTGAAAAAACACAGTTATAATACCGGTAATAGCGATTATAATAACAAGAATACCCATAAAAAGGCTAATTTTTTGGTTTCTTTCCATAAACCCTGCACCTCAAAATAAAAAATAAGAAAGTCACCAGATGACTTTCCGGAAGATACTATATAATGATTATAATGAATATTTCCCCACTGCGCAATATCCACTTCACAACAAATATTCCCATGTTCATACTTTTACTCTTGAATAGTAACCTTTATGATTTGTTTTTTGCTTTCGGCTTTGATACGATAGCCATTATATATCCGAAGAAAACCGCAGCTGCAATTCCAACAGAACCGGCCCGTACACCTCCGCTGAACGCGCCAAGCAGCCCCTCCCTGTTAACATCCTCAATAACTCCCTCTGCCAGAAGGTTTCCGAACCCAATAATCGGAATGGTTGCCCCTGCGCCTGCCCATTCCACAAGAATTGGATAAATTCCTAGAATACCTAGAATAACACCTGCTACAACAAAAAGAACCATTATTCTGGCAGGTGTGATTTTTGTAAAATCAATTAGGATTTGACCTATGACACAAAGTGACCCACCAACAATAAATGCTTTTACAAACTCCAATATCTTCACCTCTTTATCCGGTACTATAAATTTAAACTGAATACTGACTTGATTTACAGCATTTCTATACCCACCGCATGGGCTATCGCCGGAATACTTTCCCCTTGCTGAATGCTGGTGGGACTATGCAATGCCCCCGTTGACACAAGCAATGCCCTGTTCATTTCCTTTTTTGTCAGTTTATCCATGATATATCCGGCAAGAACAGCAGCCGAACAGGCGCATCCGCTTCCACCGCAGTTTGTGTTCTGGCGCTTTTCATCGAATATCATTACACCACAGTCATCATAAAAGTCCCGTATTAGAATTCCGTTCTCTTCCAATAATTTTAAACACATCTTTTTCCCATGGTTCCCTAAATCTCCGGTAACAATTAAGTCATAATGATTGTGCGGCAGACCCGTTTCTCTAAAATGCGCGGTAATTGTATCACATGCCGCGGGAGCCATAGCCGAACCCATATCGTTGGCATCGGTAATTCCCATATCCACGATTTTTCCGGTTGTTATATGGACCACTGCAGGCCCGTTCCCTGTGCTGCCGACTAAAACCCCTCCCGCACCGGTAACAGTCCATTGGGCTGTCGGCACACGTTGGCTCCCGAATTCCACCGGAAAGCGGAATTGCTTTTCAGCCGAACAAAAGTGACTGGAGGTAATACAGACAACTCTCTCGGCAAAGCCACTCTCCACCACCATACTTCCGAGGCTTAATGACTCTCCCATTGTTGAACATGCTCCGTAAAGACCAAAAAAAGGTATTTCTGTTTCCCTTATACCGAAACTTGCCGAAATACATTGATTTAATAAATCACCGGCAAAAATGTATTGGATATCGCCTGCGGAAACATTTCCCTTCATTAAAATTTTGGCAAAAGTTTCACGAAGGAATTTACTTTCTGCTTTTTCAAAGCTTTTTTCACCATAATATTCGTCCTGGATAACCTCGTCAAAATATCGGCCCAACGGCCCCTGGCCCTCTTTTGCGCCAACAATGGCCGACCAGGCCTGTATAACCGGATGACCGTCCAGTCGTACAGTTTGTTTCCCTACCCTTGTTCCCATTTTCCCTCCTTTATGTTCACCAAAACAGGTAGTAAATAATTCCTGCTAAAATGGAGGTTACAATACCATATACCAGAACAGGTCCCGCGATAACAAACATCTTTGCGCCTACTCCCATTATATATCCTTCCTTTTTATATTCCATTGCCGGAGATACAATGGAATTTGCAAACCCGGTTACAGGTATTGCGGCACCTGCCCCGCCGATTTTCCCAATATCATCATAAACATTTATTCCGGTTAAAAAGGCTCCCAGAAAAATCATTATCAGTGTAGTAATAATACCGGCATCTTCCTTAATCATTCCGGTTGTCATCAGAAGGCTCTGTATTAGCTGACCTATGGTACAAATTACTCCGCCTATAATAAATGCCAAAATTAAATTTCTGGCTTTAGGTGATTTGGGCGCTTCTTTTTGAGACCAGTCTATATACTCTTTCTTGGTCCTTTTCTGTTCCATTAACAACCTCCCCGTCACTCTTCATTACACATTACAAAAACACCCTTTTGCGGAATTTCTGTTTCCGGTTGTGACGACAGTATCCATATCACAACAGCAACTCCCAACAATAGAAGCATAGAAATAATTACTATCCATAGATTTTTAGCCTGATTAATAGTTTTTCCAACCAATTAAATCTTCCTTTCTGCACCATTTTTATTCTCTTATATATAAGTTGAATTATATATGTACTATTTTTCAACATAAGAAAATAAAATATTCTTATGAATCTCCTTATTCATAAAAAATACATATTGATATATCGAATGTGTCTTATGATGATTCAAAGAAAATGATGATTTATCAGGGAACAAAAAAACCCGGTATCTCACCGGGCTTTTTCAATGTTTATTAATACTATTTTGATACTCTCTGTATAACAAGTGAAGGATTAATCTGAAGATTATTCAGAATTGTAAAAGTAAAATTCTCTTCTCCATAATCAACCTGTACGGATGCCCCTTTTTCCAATTCGCCTTTTAAATATTTTTCTGCCAGCTCATCTTCAATATACTGTTGTATTTTTTTACGCAGAGGGCGAGCTCCAAACCTGGGACTATATCCTTTTTCTACAAGAGCATCCTTTACAGCTTGTGTGAATGTTATATCTATGCTCTTTTCCAGAGTATTCTGTCTTACTTCATCCAGCATAATGCTTACAATTTTACCCAGATGCTCCTTACTTAACGGCTCAAAAACAATGACTTCATCGACCCTGTTTATAAATTCGGGTCTGAAGGTCTCCTTTACGGCATCCAACATCTGTTTTTCCAAAGCAACACGTACATCCTGATTATACCCTATGCCATAACCACGATTACTTGTTCCTGCATTGGATGTCATTATTATAATTGTGTTTTCAAAATTAACCGTCCTTCCTTGACTATCTGTCAACCGACCATCCTCCATAATTTGCAGAAGCATATTATATACATCAGGATGGGCTTTTTCGATCTCATCAAGCAATATAACTGAGTACGGTTTTCTGCGTACCTTCTCGGTCAATTGTCCGCCCTGATCAAAACCAATATATCCGGGAGGCGCACCTATTAATTTGGAAACTGTATGTTTTTCCATATATTCGGACATATCGAGCCGTATCATCGTATCCTCATGCCCAAACATTTCCTGCGCTACTGCTCTTGCCAGTTCCGTTTTACCGACACCTGTCGGCCCCACAAAAATAAAGGCATTTGGTTTTTGTTTTTTCCGGAAATCAGATCTGTTCCGGCGTATTGCCTTTGAGACAATCTCAATAGCCTTATGTTGTCCCACAACTCTTTTATGAAGCCGCTCCTCAAGAATCATCAGCTTTTGTGCTTCGGCTTCGGTAATACGGCTTACAGGGATTTTTGTCCAGGACTCAATAACAAAGGCAATATCCTCGATAGTGATATCCATTGTTCCATATGCCGCCGACAATTCATTTACTTTTTCCTGAAGCCTGCATTCCTCAACTTTGTAATCCGCAGCTTTCTGGTAATTGTCATTTAAAGCAGCCAGTTCTTTTGCTTCCTGTACCTTTTTAAGTTCCAGTTTAATTGCCTCTAACTCTACAAGGCCCTGGTTCATAAGGTTCACCCTGGAACCGGCTTCATCAATGACATCAATGGCTTTGTCCGGAAGAAACCGATCATGAATATATCTGTCAGACAGCTTAACCGAAGATTCAATAACTTCATCCGATATCCTCACCTGGTGAAAGTCTTCATAATAGTTTCTTATACCTTTTAAAATTTCAATGGATTCGTCTACAGTCGGCTCTTCAATTATAACCGGCTGAAATCTTCTTTCCAGCGCGGCATCTTTTTCAATATGCTTTCTGTATTCATCCAGTGTTGTAGCACCAATAACCTGAACCTCGCCCCTGGCCAAAGCAGGTTTCAATATGTTGGCCGCATTCATTGCGCCACCTTCAGCATCTCCCGCACCAACGATATTATGAAGTTCATCAATTACAAGAATAATATTTCCGCTTTCCTGAGCTTCTTTCAGTATTGACTTCATTCTTGCCTCAAACTGTCCCCTGAACTGGGTACCTGCAACAATAGCGGCCAAATCAAGTAAATAAACCTCTATTGTAAAAAGTTTCGCAGGTACGTTCCGGTTGGTTATCCTGACAGCCAGACCTTCTGCAATGGCTGTCTTGCCAACCCCCGGTTCACCAATCAATACCGGATTGTTTTTAGCCCGGCGGTTTAATATTTGAATTACACGGTCAATTTCCCTTTGACGCCCTATAATTCTGTCTATTTCACCTTTCGATGCCTTATCTGTCAGGTTGATTCCATAAACATCAAGGTATTTCCGTTTTACCGGTTGTTTTTTATCCTTAACCCGTATATTATCATTTTTGGATGTTTCCCCTATGCCTTGAGCATCAGAATTTTTGTCTGGAAATGTTTGTCCCAAAGAGCGCAGTAGCTGATTCCCTCCGTTTTCATCCCCATCCGTAAAGGCTTCGGAGATATTATCCATATCCATATTTTCAAACATATTCATCATTTGATTGTTCAAATTATCAAAATCCTGCTGTGTCATTCCTGTTTGTTGTATTATTTGATTTAACGGCGCCAGGCCCTGTTTTTGGGCGCAAGGCATGCATAAGCCCATTGGCTGCTGTTTTCCGTCAACGACTTTGTTTATAAAAATTACTGCAATATTTTTTTTGCAGATAGAACACTTCATCATGTTATCAACTCCATTCCAGTAAAAGGGTTATGGATCCCGGATGTTTGTTTTTTAATCTTTACTTTACAATCATGTATCTATAAAAACTCACAGTATAAATACGTTAGCAAATATTCAAAGTCTAAAAAACATCAACTCTTGTTGTATTATACCACAAAAATTCCCCTTTGACCAGAAGCGTTTGTCCTTCCCTAACCTTAGTGTTATATATTTCCATTACTGCTCAGAGGGTATAAATAAAAGTCGTTATAAAGAAAAACTCTACCCCTGGATAGAATTTATCTGTTTTCATTGCAGTTTTTTCCTGACGGTAATACAATTCCCTCGTCGATTGAATACAATATCATCGCATAAATTTCTAACAATATGCAATCCACGACCATATTCCATCAGCTCCGATGTTTCATTGATTATCCGGTTCTGTTCTTCCTGTAATGCCTGAGCCGCATTAAAACCACAGCCCTGATCCCTGATGGTAATGACAAGATTATCCTGGTCTCTTAAACATACTTTCATAAACACCCGTTGAGGGTTATTATTGATGCTGCCATGTTTTATGGCATTTTGTACGAGTTCGCTCAATATTACCCTTATATCAAAAGACTGATCGCTGTTTAGAGTTACAGCATTTTCAATGCAGTGAATTATTGCCCTTACTCTTTCACATGCCTGAAGCGCGTCATTCAACACAAAACCCCTGTATATTTCCTTCTCATTCCGGTTATACAGCAATCCCATTCGTAATACCTGCCTCGTCTTAATAATGTGCGGTTCTTTATACACATATTTTTCGGCTCTAAATTTTATATACCCATATTTCCCGTTATCTTCTCAAAATTTTTCTGAATTTCTCTAAAGTTTTTTTCTCCATTCTCGAAATATACATCTGGGAAACATTGAAATGAGCAGCAATCTCTTTTTGTGTTTTATTTTCAAAATACCGCATGTGTATAAATGTTTTTTCAACCCCATCAAAATGGCGGATGGCTTTTTTCAAAAAGTCCCTGTTATTAATTCTTTCAAAGGTTTCATCATCTTCTCCGACAGTTTCATGAAGCTCCAGATCATCCTCCTCAAACAGAGTCTGATCGAATGATTGAATTTTGTAGACATTCCATGATTCTATAATTTCAAGAATCGTTTCTTCCTTGATATTAAGATATTCGGCAATTTCATCAACCCTTGGTACTCTTCCTTTTTGCTGCGCTAAATAATCCCTGGCCTGATTGACCTTAAGATATACTTCATAAATTCGCCTGGGGATACGTATTACCGAAGCCTTATCCCTGAAATAACGTTTAATTTCTCCGATGATGGTAGGTGTTGCAAAGCTTACAAACTTGACATCCTCATTTATGTCAAAGCGGTTAACCGCATTAATCAACGCAATACATGCCACCTGATAAATATCATCATAATCAACCCCACGATTTATAAACTTTTTTGCCAGAATTTCAGCCAGATAAATATAACGGGAAACGATTTCATTTCTTATGGAAGGATCCTTTTCATTTCCATACATTTCAAATAGTTCCATATCTGTCGCCATATATTGACTTTCATGCTTACTGTTCATTCTCATGGTCCCCCAGGTTTTTACCCATGGTTATGATACAGGCATCATCATATTTTATAGTGAATTCATCCATTAAAGAAGATATAATGGCACGGGCGAACTCTCCCGATTCACCTTCAAACATGCTTCGGGCACATTTCCCGATATTAGTAAACTGTACTATAAAGCCTTCAGGAAATATTTGAAATATAATATCATAGTATTCAGAAGATTGTTGATCAATGGAAATTATTCTGTTGCAAACCTCAGATACAGCTACTTTGATATCCTCTATTGTATCAATATCAAAACCAATAACTGATGCAATACCTGATACGGTTAACCTGATCAGACTTACATAATCCGCTTTCTTTGGAAGACGTACCGTAATCTCTTCATATGTATTCATATCGCTTCCTCCAGTATAAAGACTTTATCAAGCCCTGTAATTCTAAATAGCTTTTTGACATTGTCTCTCAACTGATATACATATACATTCCGTTTATGGCTTTTTACCCTTTTCAAAGCGCCCACCAATACACCAAGGCCGGTACTGTCAATGTATAAAAGCTCATTGCAGAACAATTCAATGTCTTTTTCCCCGTCTCCGATCATATTGTATAACCTGGTTTTGAACTCAGATGCCGATGCAATGTCCACTTCGCCGCTAAGTATAATTCTTAATTTTTCACCTTCGGTATGGTTCTCAAGCATGATCTCGAACATATCCACTCCCCCTGTAGGTTTAGGTTTTTTCTTATTATGAACGGAATTATCTATAATTGTTATTTTATAGTTTTTATAAACCGAATTGCAATATCAACTCTGGTGCTGTTGGATACAATCGCGGCAACAGGATTGTTTCCATAAATCTGTTTTTCCTTTGCAAAATTACTGTCTGAAATACTAACTCCATAAGCCTGCAAAGGTCCCTTAACAAGCTCTCCGTCTTCTGTCTCATTAATTATCGGAGCAGCTTTAACAAAACGCTCTTCAGGTAAATCAAGATCATCCATTATATCTTCCAATGGCATAAATATTTCCTGTCCGGCATACATTTCAAAATTTGTTTTATCCATAATCATTATGTCTATCTCACGTGCACTCATCATTGCTAATAGCTTCATCTGGACAGCCATCTGATACTGCGGATCATTTTCATTGGTTGGTATATGCTGTACATCCGGCGCAACAAGCTCCGGAATATTCTCCTTAATTTGTTCCTGAATCAATTGTTCATCCTGCACCATAACTTCCCCGTATAATACAACGACAAGATCGGACGGCACTCTGTTAATGCAGCTTCTTATGGAAAAAAACAAAACAAAAAGCAATAAAACCGATAAAATCATGTGTGTTTTATAATAGTGAAAAAAATTCTCAATTTTTATAGGATCCTTCTTCAGAAGCCTGGCCAAAAACGGAGGGTTCTCTCTTAAAGCCCTTTGCCTGTCTTCTTCCTTTTCGTCTTTGAAGGTAATTCCCATTAACAGATTATAGGCACGGGTTATATCATCGATGGTATTCCCTTTTTCATCTCTTTCAACCGTACGGAACTTCCTTGCTAATATCCCATAGCGTTTTGAAATATCATCCTTTGTTGAATCGGGTTTAAGATCCAATATCTCAAAAGCTTTTTGATCCTCCGGTTTGTTCACTTGCTAAACCCCCTTTCCGTACTTTGCGAGCTTATTCTTTTGGTTTCATAGTCGGAAACAATAAAATATCCCGGATGGAATATGAGTCGGAAAACAGCATAACCAACCTGTCAATCCCCACTCCCAGGCCTCCCGTCGGAGGAAGTCCATGCTCCAGTGCGATAATATAATCATCATCCATCATGCTGGCTTCCTCATCTCCCTGTTCCCGTTTTTTTACCTGGGATAGAAAACGCTCTTTCTGATCAATAGGATCATTAAGCTCTGAGTATGCGTTGGCCATTTCCCGTCCGGTAATGAAAAGCTCAAACCTTTCGGTAAGATCGGAGTTGTCCGGTTTCCTCTTTGTCAAGGGAGACACTTCAACAGGGTAGTCAAGAACAAATGTTGGTTGAATTAAATTACTTTCGACATATTCCTCAAAAAATAAACTTAATATCTCTCCTTTAGCAGGTTTTCCTGCTAATTCAAGACCTTTTTCTTTTGCAACCTCAATTGCTGTCTCATTTGAATCAATAGAGTCAAAATCAACACCTGTATATTTTTTAACCGCTTCCGTCATGGTCATTCGTACCCAGGGTAGGGACAGATCAATCTCCTGACCCTGATACTCTATTTTCCTGGTTCCTGATACTTTGTCAGCCACATAGGTAAACAGGTTTTCCGTTAATTCCATCATTCCGTTATAATCGGTATATGCTTCGTATACCTCCAAAAGAGTGAATTCGGGGTTATGCTTTACAGACATCCCCTCATTTCTGAACATTCGTCCCATTTCATAGACTTTTTCCATACCTCCGACGATAAGACGTTTCAAATATAATTCCGGAGCAATCCGTAAGTAAAGATCAATATCAAGGGTATTATGATGAGTAATAAAGGGCTTTGCCGCAGCTCCGCCCGGAATGGAATTCAATATCGGAGTGTCCACCTCCAAAAAACCTTTATCGTCTAAAAATCTTCGGACAGCCGATATCAATTTGCTTCTTAATATAAAGGTTTCCCTGATTTCAGGATTCGCTATAAGATCAAGATAACGCTGGCGGTAACGTGTATCGGTATCCTTAAGACCATGGAATTTTTCGGGCAGAGGTCTTAAGGATTTAGACAATAATGTATATTCGAAAACCTTAACTGATATCTCTCCCATACGGGTTTTGAAAACCTCTCCGTTTACTCCGATGATATCACCTATATCCAACTTTTTGAACTCTTCATATGCTTCTTCTCCCAGATCATTGATACGAAAAAACAATTGTATTTTGCCCTCCCGGTCATGAAGATCACAGAAGCTGGACTTCCCCATGCCTCTTTTTGCCATAAGCCTTCCTGCCAGAGTGACCTTTTTCCCCTCTATTGACTCAAATGATTTTATAATTTCCCTGGTCGTATTTGCCACGCCATAACGCACAATTTGAAAAGGGTCCTGCCCTTTTTGCTTCAATTCAATAAGTTTTTGTCTCCTTACCTTCAATATCTCATTCAGTTCCTGCACTTCGGCCATTTCTCTGTTATTATCATCTATCATAAAAAATCCTCCCGGTTGTGGAAAATAAACTGAAAACATATACAAAAACAGCTTACATTCTCATGTAAACTGTTAAATCATTTAAATATTATATCCTATGACGGCATCATTCACAATACCCTGTATACTTATTTCTGAAAAGCTTATTTATAAATTTCAAGAATTTTAAACTTTACAATTCCGTCGGGAACCTCTACATGTACAATATCACCGACTTTCTTTTCAATAAGTCCCCGTCCCACCGGTGAGTCATTTGAAATTTTACACTGGGAAGGATCAGCTTCGGTTGAACCGACAATATGGTAATCAACTTCCTCCTCGAATTCCATATCAAAAACCTTAACATGAGTCCCCAACCTGACAACGTCGGTATCTACCTCATCCTCGTCTATAACGGAGGCATACTTCAGCATATTTTCCAATTGCACAATACGTACTTCATTTTGCGCCTGTTCATTTTTAGCCTCATCATATTCCGAGTTTTCCGAAATATCTCCAAATGCCAATGCCTGCCTTATCCGTTCCGCAATCTCTCTCCTCTTTTCCCCTTTTAGCTGCTCTAATTCCTCTTCAAGATTTTGAAGCCCTTCATAAGTTAAAAATACTTCCTTACCACTCATACGCTGCTACTCCTTTTTCAAATTTCTCTCTTTATCCCCTAAAAACTTACCATCAGAGTTTTAATAATTTGTGTATTTCCTTTTGTTTTATTCTGCAAATTTAAAATTTTGTTTTCGGTAAGTTAAATAGTGGATGTACCTGATACCGATAATAAGTAAAAATTAAATTGAGAATGTAATTATACTCCCTCTTTTTACATTAGCTAACATTATAAATCACCCTTTTTGTATTGTCAAGAATTTAGACCGGCTTGTTACAATTATAAATTTTATACCCAGTATTTCCTCTGCTGTAACAAGTAAATATTCATTATCGTGAACAAGCACGTAAAGCAAAAAACACGCTAATAAATCATGGTTATACCTTCGGATTACATTCAAACCCAGCTTCCGGATCATCTTCTGACTGAAAACATATCCAAGTTGGTATTGTTTACCCGCATCGGTATAATATATAGATTTTTTAGCAAGATTAACATGAACTCCACTAAACGGGAATTTATCACTGTTACCATTATATGAGAGCCAGATATCGCTTCTTGACAGAACACTTACATCATCCGTCCTGCATACAGGTACGCCGGTTTCAGATATAAAATCATCCCAAAGGTCATCTAAAGAGGTTTCTTCCTTTATTGTATTTATCTGCTTAAATCTTTCCAATACCTCCTTTATCTCACATGTCATCCATTTTCTGTCTGCTCCTGATATTGTTATTGACAAATTGTGTGTCTTTAGGTTCCTCAGGGGTTCCATTTTAAATATGATGTGTGCATTTCGCTTTATACTTTCTATAAGATAGGGCCCCTCGTCAATGCACCAGCCACCATCCAGATATTCTTCCAGGGACTTTTCAAGCAAATATTTACTTATTTCATTTTTCTTTATAACCTGTAACCATTTTTTTAACGTTTGCTTTCTTCCCTGTTTATTTTTTAAAAAATACTCCTTGGGCGACGGCATTGTAATAATATATAAAAGGATGCTGCAATCTGTTTTTAAAAATTCGACTCCTATCTGCGCAGGAAAAAACTTTTTAAACCATTCTGTCAAAGTCTGTATACAGCTATACATACATTTTTCCTGCTTTTCATTGATTTTTGACGCTGTTATGACCAGTGCATATGCCATTTTGAACCTCAATGTATCCGGATTGTTTCTAACACTTCCTGTGTTTGACACCGGATTTCTTATGTGTTCTATGTTTATGGCTTTACCTTCAAAAATATGATTGGGATTTATGCTACCACCTATATGAATATCTGAAGAATCGCATTTATCAAATTTCTAAGACCCCCGCTTCGGTGAGGGTAGAGTCCCCCACCGAAGTTCCGATGTTCAGCTTTAGCTGAACGAGTTCACTTTTTTGTTCTAATTAAGTTGAGTTTCCAGAGCTTCTTTTATTTCCCCGGCCAATTTATGATGAATCCCCTTTACCCTGCACAATTCTTCAACACTGGCCTCCCTTATTCTTTTAACCGATCCGAATTCCTTTAAAAGAGCCTTCTTTTTTTGAGGTCCGATGCCCTGGATTCCATCCAGCAAAGATTTATTTTGATTCTTTATCCGTTTATTCCGGTGGAAACGGATGGCAAACCGATGAACTTCTTCCTGAACACCAGCTATAAAAAACATTAAACTTGGTTCTTCTTTTAATTCAATGGTTATGCTGTCATTCAGCAAATGTCTGGTCTGGTGTCTGTCATCCTTTGCCATACCTAATACAGGTATATTCATTTCAAGTTCCTTCAGAACTTCCAATGCAGCGTGTACGTGGCCAATCCCACCATCTACCAGAATTAAATCAGGTTTTTCCATAAAGCTTTCATCAGTGGATGATTCCATAAAACGCTTAAGTCTTCTGAAAAGCACCTCCTGTATACTGGCATAATCATTTTGCTTTTCTACGTTTTTTATTGTAAACTTCCGGTAATGGCCCGATTTAGAAACCCCGTCCTCGAAAACAACCATTCCGGCAACCATTTCCTGGCTTCCGGTATTGGAAATATCGAAAGCCTCTATCCTTCTTGGCGGATCATTCATCTCTAAATATTCCATTAACTTTTCCAAAGCTTTTTCCTGGTTTTCACGGTTTGAAAGAAAGCCAAACCGGTATTTATCATATTCTTCTTCAGCATTTTTCATAGCCAGGCCAATCTGGTCCTTTTTATCTCCCCGAACAGGTTGAATTAGTTTCACGGATTTTTCCCTTAGGATTTTTAGCCACTGTTCCAGCATCTTTGCATCAGAAGGTACATGAGTAAACAAAATTTCAGGGGGAACCTCTCTTCCATTACCATAAAACTGGGTAACAAAAGTTTCCATTACCTCACCGTCCGACAATTCATATGTATTTTCAAGAAGATTGACATTCTTACCCATCAGCTTACCGCCACGTACAAAAAGAACAACCACCAGGCTGTTCTTTTTATCTCTTACCAGCGCGCACAAATCCCTGTCTTCCATTTTTGTCGATAAAACAAGCTGTTTTGCTGTAATATTTTGAATACTCCTTAATCTATCTCTCAAAGATGCGGCTTTTTCATATTCCATGTTGTTCGAGTATTCCTGCATCTTTTTTTTCAGTTCACCAATGATTTCTTCATGTCTGCCTTCAAGAAACTTACATGCTTCTTTGACTGTTTCATTATAACTTACCTGATCAATTTTACCGGCGCATGGACCTGAACATAATTTGATGTGATAAAAGAGGCATGGACGATAAGAACCCTTTTCATCAATCTGGCGTTTACAGGTTCTTACAGGGAATATCCGTCTTAATAATTCAACAGACTTGCGTACATCAGATGGCTTTGTATAAGCGCCAAAATATTTCGAACCATCTTTTTTAATTATTCGTGTAATTTCTATAGCGGGAAACATTTCCTGCACGGTAACACGAATGTACGGATAGGTTTTATCATCCTTAAGCATAATATTATATCTGGGTTTATGCATTTTTATGAGGGTATTTTCAAGAATTAAGGCTTCGGCCTCGGTTTTGGTTATAATCGTATCTATATGACTGATATGGGAAATCAATGCCCGGGTTTTTGGATCCTTTTCCTCTATTTGCTGAAAATACTGCCGAACACGGCTTTTCAAAACCCTGGCTTTGCCGACATAGATAATCTTTCCTGATTTATCCTTCATTAAATAAACTCCCGGAGAATCCGGGAGATTTTTCAATAATTCAATAAATTTTTCCATGATACCTGTCTTTCTATCTATTGGTCGGTCATCCCTCTCTCCGCAAATAACTGAAGCTCATTCAAAGCCAACTTCTCATCACTTCCGTCGGAAATCAACAGTACTTTTTCTCCTTTACTGATACTCAGGGATAAAATACCCAATAAACTTTTTGCGTTTGCTTTGCGATCACCTTTTTGAATCCAGATATTTGCTTCGTAACCTGATGCTTTCTGTATAAGCCTTGCCGCCACCTTTGATTCCAAACCGTATTCGTTCTTAATAACGATTTCCTTACTGATCATTATGTTTCCCCCTGCTATCTATTTAATTCTCTTTTTTGTAATGCCATACAGATACGTATAATTTGGCCGTCATACATATTATACAATGATAGCACAGTGTTTTCAAATGAAATGTTGAAAAAATGCAGGAAATCAATTCTTTAATAACTTTTGGAAGGGTTTATTTCCAATATAAAGATAGACACCTCCGACCATCAGCATAATTCCGGCAGATAAAAACAAAAACGATATTTCCGCTGCCTGTATTTTACCGATAAAATCTATCGCATGCCATTTTACTTCATTAAGCCATCTCAAACCCTGGTTCAGCATGAGATTACCCGAATGCTGTGTTATTTTGTTAACAATATCTATGACAGGAGTAAAAAATACACTTGCAGTGAAAATCAACAATAAAAAGAACACCAGATTTGAAGCAGACAGTTTGGGGGCAACATGCTTTTCAAATTCCTTTTCGGCTTGCGTCTTGATTTTTCGAAGAACCTTATCTTCCAGACCATTCAGCTTGAAATCAAAATCAAGTGTTTCTATGGTGTCATATAGTGTTTTCCAGGTACGCAGTTTACTCCGGCATAACGCACATACCGAAAAGTGCTTATCCATGCTCTTCTGCTTCTTATCAGTAAGGGAATTTTCCAGATATGATACGACATCCCTCTCCTTTACATGCATTTTTTATACCTCCCCGTAATATTCCGTCATTCTTTCCTTCAACATTTTTCTAGCTCTGTATATTCTGTTTTTTACAATACTCAAAGGTACATTCATACTCCTGGCAATCTCCTCATAGCTTAAGCCTCCCTGATGAAACAGTAATAGTGGAGTTTTATATCCGGGCTCCAACTTTCTTATCTGCTCCTCAATCCATTCCTTGCGTTCTTTTTTTATTACCAGTTCATCCGTTGGCTCATCATAATCTTCAATCACAGTATCTTCGCTATCAACTATTTTATAATTCCTGGTTTTTCGTATGCTGTCAATACATGTATTATGGGTGATTCGCCCTATCCAGGCAGAAAACTTCATGTTACTGTCATAGAGGATCAGTTTTCTGTATGCCTTAAAAAAAACCTCTTGTGTAATGTCTTCCGCCAGATACGGATCATTTAAAAAGCGAAGGGCAATAGAATATACAAGCTTCTTGTATTTTGTCACCAAAAAACTGAAGGAGTCTGTATCACCCTTCAGGCATCTATCTATAACTTCCCTTTCTTCCATGTATATGTCCCTTCGTGCATTCATTTCCGATAACCAGCGCTGTCTGATCTTTAGAATTATACGTTACAGACCGCTGAATATACAATAAAACATAATAAATACGGTTTAATAACTAAAAAAGTCTGATTTCATCCGCAACTATTCAATGACCGCTTGCGTAAAATGCACGCTAAAAAAAGTTATATTTTTATTATGACATTTTAGGCGGTATAAATAAAGAAAAAACTGTAATTGTTAATTTTCCCATAAAAATATCCGATACATTTATCGTATGTGTTAAATTCTTGAAAAAACATATTCGGGGGGGCATATGTTAATGAAAGGTATTTTTAAAAAACCCAATAAAGATAAACGTTTTCAGTTCAATGATTTGTTTAAGAAGACTGTTGATAAATTAACCGATACTACAAATACCCGTGCGACCGTATTAAGAAAAATAAAAATACGATGGCGTCTCATCATTACGTTCCTTATATTATCTATTGGCCCTCTGCTGGTTTTGGGGCTTGCATCCTTTAATAGCGCGCGTTCTCTCTTAACAGATATGATAAAGCAATATACGGAACAGGTCGTAACGCAATTCGGATCGAATGTCTCTATTGAAATGACAAAAATAGCCGATATGTCAAATTCCTTTTGTTTATCTTCAATACTGCAGGATGAATATATGAATTACAGTGAAATGGGGATGTATGAAAAATTTACTCTTATTAATACACTCCATCGTGAGGTTTCTATACTATCTGCTCAGAGTACTTCAATAAGTGGTATTTCTCTTGTATCGAAAAGCGGAGAAATTTCAATAAACCAAGGCTATGCTTTTGGAATACCATTAGAGGAAATAAACATAATGTTTACAGAAAGTGATACTATATACAGGTGGTATGTAGATGATATCGGCCGGCTGGCTTATGCCAAAAGAGCCGTAAATATTTCGACCGGTTTAAAAATAGGAAATGTTTTTCTTACCTTACTCCCAAGTTCCGTCAATAAGATGTTTAATAGCCTTAAGCTTGGTGAATCCGTAGAGGTTTTACTGCTTACAGAAGAAGGAATTATCGTTTACGCAAACAGGGAAAATCTTACACCAGGTTCCCTGTATCCTCACGCATCACTCATTGAGGAGGTAAAACTGAAACATGATAATATGGCCACTGGTTTCAATTTGAAACTAAATGAGAAATTATACTGCAATTTTTGTCAAATAGATAAAACTCCATTTTATATAATTACACTTACACCGCACAAGTTTTTAAATTCCGCAGCTACCGCAATTGGTAACCAGATTGCCATTATTGCTGTTGCAGGTATTCTTCTGGCTATTCTTCTTGCTTTCTTAATATCCAACAGTATTTCGAATCCTCTGTCTAAACTTGTTAACCTAATGAGGAAAGCAAGGGAGGGCGATTTAACCGAAGCAGTACATGATGACAGCAGGGATGAAATCGGAGAAGTTATATCAAACTATAATGACATGATTAATAACATTAAGGGTTTGATTTATAAAGTTAAGGTATCTGTTGAGGATGTTCTGAACAGTTCAGAGGAAATCTCCACTTCATCCGAACAAACATATGCTTCATCCGAACAAATCGCTATTACCCTCCAGGAAGTAGCGAAAGGATCTTCCGAACAAGCACAGGAAGTATCTCAGAGTGTGGATTATATGAATAATCTTTCCGATGGTATAAACAAGGTAACTACAGATTTATCCAATGTTTCCAAATTAATTTTAAGTACTGAACAAACAAGTGTTGAGGCCCTTTCTTCCGTTGAACTATTGAACAACAAGGCAAATCTGACCAAAACGGCATCACAGAAAATTGTTGAGGAAATTAACAGCCTGAACAGCGATATGAAGGAAATACGCAAGATAGTTAAACTTATTGTCGGAATTGCGGAACAGACCAACCTGTTGTCCCTGAACGCGGCTATCGAAGCTGCCCGTGCGGGAGCGGCGGGCAAAGGCTTCGCCGTAGTTGCGGAAGAAGTAAAAAAACTTGCTGATCAATCCAAAGAGGCTTCCATTATGATCAACAATATAATTAATGCTATAAATAACAAATCCGAGCATGCGGTCTCAGAAGCCAACAGCGCCAGTGATATTATCCAGGAACAGATGACAGCGGTTAAGCAAACCGACACAGCCTTTACTACCATCTCAAGTTCCATGAAGGAAATTACTGCTCATATGAACAATATGGAAGCTTCGGTAAACAGTATGCTTAACTTAAAGGAAAAAACACTTTCCTCCATGGAAAATATCTCAGCTGTATCGGAAGAAGCAGCCGCAACCTCAGAGGAAGTGTCTGCGGGTACCGAGGAACAAATGGCTCGTGCCGAAATACTTACAAACCTCTCGAAGAAAATGAACGATATGGCCAAGGAACTGGAAAACGCCGTTACATTGTTTAAAATAGAATAATCAGTGAATACAACCTTTGTTCACCCATGCAAGAAGATGGTATAATTTATTATAACTAAACAACAACAAAAATAAATCATCTGCATTGCCTAAGGAAGAACAGGAATTTACTTTATTAACTTCCATATTGCACTATATTAAGCGAATAAATCCCGTTTACAGTCATATTGAGGTATGTAATTCCTCTTAAAAAGTTTGTTTTTTTTGCAAACTTTTTCGCTCTAAGCAAGTTGTATCAAAGCTTAGAGGTGAAAATTCAGAACCCAGAATTCAGGATTCAGATGGCATATGGGGACTATATGGTTTCCGATTCAACAAAGATCAGCCTTCCCGCACTATGCTACTGCGATTTAAAGGTAGTGGACATCAAGGATCCGGTACATACCGGAAACATTGGTCCCATGTATGACCGCAATCTTAATCATTTGAACGAATGCATCAAAGCCATCACCGAGCGGGGAAAGAAAACCAAAATGCTGGAACGTACCTTTGCCGGACGATTCACCTATCAGATCGTCAAGTCGGGGTTTGCGTTCGTTAACCGGTCGAGTCGCATCTGGTATTCCATGCCAAGCCGTGAAAACCTGACTGCCAAAAACTATGATTGGGCACGCTCGGCCATGATCATTTGATGGTATAGCTTGTCTTTTTAACCAAAGGACCGCGAGCCTTGTACTCACGGTCCTTTAAGAACTATTCTCTCATAATTTCCCCAAACAATTCTTCATCTGCTGGTATTACTGGTTCAATGGGGAATGACACCCAGGTCACTTTATAATGTTTTCCAATGTATCCAGGAATTTATCAAATGTCTTAACAATATTATCTAAAATGTGATACATCGCCTGCTGTTTATACGCTGGCTGATCCTCCATACGCTCACATAAATTCTGCAGCCTTTCCATCATTGCCGGTAATTTCAGTGTCGGGTCTATTTTGTATTCAAAGGTGGCCGCATCACTGGCAATCATGCCGTCCTTGTATGCGATTGCCTTAATGACAGTTTTAAAAGGCGTTATACTGATAGGATTTTTATATATTTTACTTTTCATATTCGGTTCGCTGCCATCAGTAGTGTACCGTATAACCGCGCCTTCGGTTGCGGTGGAAAGAGATGTTTTTTGAGGCTCGGAATATGTTCCGGGCTCAAGACCGGCAACAGGGGCGGCTACCTTGAGTACGCTAAGGGAGGCTTCAGCCGTATTTCCATACCTGCCTATATTAATCCTGCCTCCGTTATCCATAGGTTCATTGGAATAATCAGAGCCGGGATCACCCGCGTCAATGCAGGGAGATGTAACCTCATCCGAAACAAAGGAACTGCCGTTCCATCTTCCAAATTGAGACATAAGATGGTAATCATGATTTGCTGCATCGGCAAAATATGGATCCTGTCCGAACAGATTGCCTGTATCGGATACCGGTGTAAAGCTTTTGAAATCACCGCCATTATTGTTGAAGAAACAGTTGTAGTCAACTATAAAATCATGTCTCAAGCCTAACTCATAATATATTCCGTATCCGCTCTCTTCGTCAGGTGTGGCTCTTACCAGCGGATTATCCTCTGTGTTTGAAATAATATTGTTGCGTATGGTTAAGGTATAAGGCCCCGGAGCGGAGGTTCTGCTGGGAATCCATTCGTGTACATTGATAGCCGCTGCATGGCATCCGTCAATAACATTACTCTCAATCAGCGCATTGAAGCCGTCAATTACCATTCCGCCTTTAAGTCCTAAATTGGAGGAAGCATCACCGGCGCCTTCATAGTATCCGCAGTTATAGATTGTATTATGGTGTACGTTGACAAAAGTATCTTCGGGCGCAAACTGGTATTGTTCGGCGGTTGCGTTACCGAAAATCCAGATGCCCGCGTATTTGATATCGTAGATAATATTATTGTAAACTTCAATATCTGTCATATAGGAGTAGCCGTTAGGATTATTGATCTTGTTTTCCTTTTGGATCTGTATTCCCGCACCTCCTTTTTCTCTTGCGGAAATAACATTGTCATGGAATTTAACATGGTTGGTACTGCTGGCTCTCAACCCACTGTTGGTCTGAATAAAAATTGAGTTATTGTACGCATTAACATAATCGCATTTATAAGCGTATAGTCCGTCATGGCCGATTTCATCTATTATATTGTCATGAAACTCAATATTGGTGCATGATTTAACCTGGAGACCATCATTGAAGTTATGTGTAAGATACATATCGCAGACTTCAATATCATTGCATAGCTGCAGGTAAATAAGGTTATAGTAGTTAATGCCGTTAGTTGAGGGATAATTCATTGCTCTGGGTGTTCCGTTGCTTTGTAATGCTTGCGTTATGTTAGGACCGTTCCCGTCCATTTTAAAGCCGCGGATAATGAAGTTGCCCATTACAGAATCCGTACCTTCTATCATGGCTGCCGTTTTGTTCTCAATCAATGCCTTATGCAACGGCCAGCATGCGTTGTCGGACAGCATAACTACCGTGCCCTCTTCACCTTCAAGTATAACTTTTTGATCTGCTTTACCGGCGATATAAACAGTATCATCAAAAGTATAGGTTCCTGCCTTTAGATGAACAGTTGTAAAGCCTTCATCAGCCAATACAAAATCAATCGCCTGTTGAATTTCTACCTGATCATTATCACCACCGTCACAGTTAAAGTCACCGCTGCCGTCAACAGCAACATAAACAATCGGCGCTGTTGGCGCAGGATCAGCAAAAGCTGCCGAAATGCCGTTTAACACCATAACCATGACGATCGTTACAGCACACAGATACTTAAAAACTTTCCTCATATTAAGTTGTACCCCCTATTGTTACAAATAGTAACAGGCCTGTTCTGGAATGAGTATATAATATAAGCTATTTTACTTCAATCTGAAGGAGATAAGTCACAAATTAATGACACGGAGCAGAATATTTGCAACTGCTTATCCTTTAATCTAAAAAGTATAAGTATTTTTACTTCAATCGGAAGGAAATTAATCACAAATTATTGACACGGAGCAGAATATTTGCAACTGCTTATCTTAAAATTCCAGAAGAATATTTATCCTTTAAAGAGGTTTAAAAGATTAAAAAGAACATTATTATATTACAAGATATGTTATGTAATTCCTCTAAAAAAGTTTGTTTTTTTTGCAAACTTTTTCGCTCTAAGC
>CAZSVI010000046.1:0-26547 GCA_964610205.1 uncultured Oscillospiraceae bacterium | reverse complement strand
CACCATTCCTTTTCCTCTGCGGGGTCTTTGTCGCTATATAAAACTCGTCCCGTTTTTTCTGCATAACAAAGCCGGCTTTTTCCTCACTGCTCCTGTATGCCCTCCCCAATTCAATCAGATTTATCCCCAGTTCATTTGCCCTCATTAAAATCCTTACTGCTTCAACATTTGAAAAAGCAGGGAACTGCAATCCTCCCAGTCCAATTACCGATACATTCAGATTTGTTCTTCCCAGTCTTCTATACTGCATTCCTGTCTCTCCTTCTTTTTTGCTGTATCCTGAAATTCAACTCCATGGCATCGTCAATATAAAATTTCAGGGGCATACACCGGACATCTCTGCGTAAATACCCATCCTCAGCCACATCATAAAGAGGACATCCACACCCTCCAAGGCATATTGGAAGTATATTGCATTTAAGACATTCCTCTTTAGAAAACGGACTCCACATATCCCATTTGACATTATTTTTCTGTCTGGCCAGAACATCATCTTCCATGAAAATATTGCCTGCACATTCCCGTTCTTCCCCTATAAGTAAAAAGCATCTGTATATATCTCCGTCTTTTGAAATTCCAAAGCAACTACCGGCTGTACACGGAGAAATACTTACGGCAGGAGTCATATCGAATTTTGGCGTAAAACCGCTCTCAAAAACCAGTGGATACAATTCGGAAAACTTTTTTGCGATTTCCTTTTTCCTCAGGCCGTATTTCCCAATATACCCGCCGCATTGTGAAGTATAAGCTGTTACCGGCGCCAATTCAATAATTGTGGACCTGGGTAATCCGCACTGTTTTAACGAATTAAGCAAGCTTGAAATATTTTGAACGTCCGCATTTGTAGAATCAAAATTAATCCTTACTGCTATATCCATTATTCCGGCTATGTCACCAAGGTTTTTCATAATCACGTCATAAGTCTCCGTTCCGCCAACCAATGGTCTTCTTTCATTATGAATGTGACGGGGGCCATCCATTACAAACTGGGCTATGTCTATACCACACGCGTGAAACCTATTGGCCATATTCTTATCCAAAAGGTAGCCGTTTGTAAAGATTGCTGAACTATACTCTACATCCGCCTCTTCCGCCACCCTCCTGAGCCTTTCTGAAAGGCGTTCAATTATATTCGGTGCAAGCGTTGGCTCTCCCCCTGTCCATATGACATTCAGAGCTCTTTTCCCGGCAAGTCTTTTTTTTACAAACTCCGGCAGCGCATCCTGTACCTCCTCTGACATGCATTCATTCCCGTTTCCGGCATAGTAGCAGTATTTACAGGAAAAATTGCAGGAACTCGTAGGTACAATATACAGACGGAACATGCCGCATGATGCCCTTGACTTCTCAAACCGCCGTTTAAGGTATTCAATTTCATTCATATCGTCTTGAATGATAAATCCGCTTTTTTCCAACTGGGCAAGCAGACTGCCCGCTTCCGGAATGCTTTTATCCGCCTTATATCCGACATTTTTTAAGGCTTTGAAGGTGTTATAATTATTTGCATCCATAATAGCGAACGCTTTTCTCATGCTGTTGAAAAGCAGAACCGTTCCGTCTTTACGTTCTGTTATGATATTGAACATTGATTCCTTCAAGCATGCCCACTCCTTTCAAATTTTTCTCTCATGCGCTTTCGCTGTCTGTACAAAATCCTTATCAATTCAGGGAGGTTATATCTCATGTAAGAGCACTTATCCATTGGAGTGACAATGCTGTCCCTTATTATGGTCTTTCGCGGACAGCCACCCATACATAAGGGCAGTATACTGCATCCGCGGCACATCTCGTTCTGGAATATGTCCCAGGCCAGCCATTTTAGAGAACCCTCTGCTAGTTTTACATCTTTGCCAATCTCTCCCACACATTCCGATTGAATACCGACAACATTCCAGCATTTGTACAGTTTTCCGTCAGAACCGATCAGAAATCCCTCTTTCATTGTCGAGGAACAGTGTGACATGCTCCGATCCGGTATTATCCGGTGATTCACTTCTCTTTCCACT
This sequence comes from uncultured Oscillospiraceae bacterium, assembly GCA_964610205.1. Lineage (GTDB taxonomy): Bacteria > Bacillota > Clostridia > DSM-8532 > DSM-8532 > CAZSVI01. Next base: position 24,541 of record CAZSVI010000046.1, on the reverse strand, counting down.
GCAATATCGGCAATCCTTGTATACACCTCACAATATTCTTCCGGAGTCAACGCAGCGTCATTGATCTCCTGGCATAAATATTCATGGGGTTCAAGCTGAGTAAATGCCAGCGTTACCTTATCCTTGATGCCATACTCCTCCAGCTTGTCCACAAATTGAGGAAATGAGTAACAGTTCCCCTTTCCTATGTTTATCCTGATTGAAATCCGGATCCCATTTTCACCTTTCACTGTTTCCCTGATATTGGCCATTATTCTGTCGAACGTACCCTTCCCGTTTTTCAGCCGTCTCATCCTATCGTGGTACTCAGGGACACCATCAACTGTTACTTGTGCCCCCGTGATCCTGTATTGCTTCAGTTTTTCAATCACCTTACGGCTCAAAAGATACCCGTTTGTAATAATATAGGCCGCATAACGAGCTTCTCTTTCACCGGCAATTTTTATAAATGCCTCTGAAAGCCGGCAAATCGTATCAAGTGCCAGTAACGGCTCACCACCGTACCATGTGATTGACAATTCTCCGTCTGTTTCCAAGCGTTCATTCACATAATCAATTATTTTATTTTCTGTTTCCCCACTCATATATTTGGGCTTTTTATTGTTTTGATAACAATATGTACAATTAAAATTACAGTCAGCGGTAACCGATATGGTCAATTTAAGATGCTTTTTATGGGAAAACCTGCTTTGAATATCTACCACCCTGACGTAATCAGCTTCATTCATATCATTATCAACGACAAACCCTCCTTCTTTTAACTCAGCAACAATTGAAGATACACCCGGATCGGATACATCGATTTCATCATATTTATCGGATGATATTTCTCGGTAAATTTCATGTGATCTTTTGTCAAGTTTAACAAGAGAATTTCTAAAACTGTTGTATAATAACTTTTCACCGTCATTATAATCCACAAATGTATTAAATATTGAAGCTATCATCAACTATATACCTTTCCTTTCATAAACAGCCTGCAAATATTCGCCTTATCACATAAAAAACAGGGGTTACAAGACTGCTGTCAGATTAACCCTTTCAGATTAATCCGTTATATTATATAACCGTGCTTTTAATATTCTACAGCACCGGTTAACGACATACTGCAATAACATTCACTAGCGCAAAAATCAGTACATTCATTACAATAGCAAACAACTTCATCAGTATCCTCAGAAATCTCAGTAGGTTCAATAATCCATTCCATACATCCCACCTCCTTATTATTTAATATATATTCATATTAAAAGAGCAACCAATATAACCCCTGTTTTTAAAATTCGCAGAATGGTAGGAACCCTTTTAAAACATTATCTCTATTCAGTTAGTGTCATATTTGGAGTTACAAAAGCTTATAACATGGTAAATATATTATGTTCATTGAACCGCGCAGAAACCATAAACAAGCATCATAATAAGCATATATTAACGATTTTACTCATTTATAGTATAGAATGTTGAATAATTGATATGATACTACGAAATCTGGTTATTTATCAGTTTTTCAGTTATATTATTCTAATGTTGACATTATTCGGTATTATTCGACATTTTTCGACTTATTTTGTCATCCTCTTCTTTAAAGTTTCCCGGTTCTCAGGCAGCATAAATTCTCTTAAGACAAATTTCTCTATCCGGTCCGGCATAGCATTGAGGACAGAAGTATATAGCATTCTCCAGCCACGGATTTCACTCTATGCCACATTTCACGGAACACTAATTCCTTATTTAAAATCCGTCAGCCAGTTTCCCGCCTTAAAACCACCCGGCTCCGGTTTTGATCCGGAATACGCGTATATACGGCGGCTTTCTCCTGAAGCAAGATCAAAGTAGTTGTCGGAAAAAAACACATCGCTTTCCGCTCCGGTATATAAAACATGGCACAATCTTGCAAAGTGTATGGTTTTTATATTAATCAATGTCCGCCATTCCCCATCCATATACTCCCGATCCTCAATATCGATTGCAATACCCGGCTCCGGCCAGTCAATATCACGCCAGCCATCGGCAAAATAAATAACCCTTTCCGTTTTTTTACCGTCCGCTATGGCATCTATGAACAAAAAGTCGCCATTTGGTATATGTAATTCGCTTCTTTGCATACAATGAAATATGCAGGATTCATTCGCGCGGATTTTTTGCTCATGCTTCTCCGTCCATACCGTCCTGCCGTAAAGAGTCTCCTGTCCATAAACAAACTCCGCCTCAATATCTTTTCTTGTTTGATTGCTGAACAGAAACTCTATCCTGCCGGATCTTTCAAAAATAACAGGCAGCAAAGGCACACAGGCTCGTTTAGCAGCATAATACGACGGTTTGGGGCTTTTTGAATAATCTATAATGGACCAATTGGATGTAGGCCAGCAGTCATTATACATCCACATCATGGTTCCTCCGTTATTGGGATAATCCCTTCTGGCGCTTTCAAATTCTGCCCTCATCATTTCCACATGCGCTGCCTGCCCGTATTTTACATATTTTTCAAGGCTGTCGATCTCACCGAATAAAGCTCCGGCAATCCACATTGTCTGAACATGGTGGGGCAGGTTTGCATGTCCCTTTTGTATATGATAAATCCAGGCGTCATCAGGGGGCCAATAATTTTCCGGTTTTAAAAAGCTTTTAATCATCTTTACGCTTGCAGGGCCCTGAATGCAGAATTCAGAATTAAAGGAACAAACTCTTTCAAAATGCTTGCGGAAATCCTCATATTTCCCGCCGCTTTCAAACAGAGAATATTTCCAGCATGATATATGACTGTTGCCGGAATTGGGCATATTCCCCATATCATCCCTTGACTGGGGGCTTGATTCGACATATGGTACGCCAAGCCCGAAGCGACTTACCAATCCCCTCAATATCATGGTATATATCTGCAAGTCATCCTTTAACCGGTCGTCAGCTCTCCATTCATCCTCAACCTCGGAGTAAACTCCCGTATCCTGCTGCCCCAGTGAAACGCTGTTTGGAACATGGGCCCAGAAAGAATGTATATCCTCATTGCAGCCGCACCATAAAACAATGCAAGAATGATTTCTCAGTCTCCTTATTTGATAATCCGCTTCGGAAATAATTTCCTCTCTGAGCATGTCCACCGGATAACAAGCCCCTGCAAACATAAAATCTTCCCATACCATGATTCCGCATTCATCGCAAAGGTCGTAAAACCTGTCATGTTCATAGATACCGCCTCCCCATACACGAAGCATGTTGAAACCGGCTTCTTTTGCTTTCCTGATATAATATTCATAATCCTCAGGCTTTATGATCCCCGGCCACAAATGCAGCGGTATCCAGTTCCCGCCCTTGCAGAACACACAATTCCCATTTAATTCAATCCGGAACGAGTATCCGGGGCTCGCATCCTCAGTAAAAGGCTCTTCCACGATTTTAGATTCTCTCAAACCGATTTTCCCACATACGGTATCAATAACCTGCCCGTCAACAATAAGCTTTACGCAATAATTGTATAGCGGTTGCTCTCCATATCCGTTAGGAAACCAAAGCTGTGGATTTTCTAACTGAAGGCTTATATAGGATTTAAAACTATTCCTGCTGACGGTCCGTTTAATATCATTTCCATATCCTGACAACACAACGGATATATCATAGCATTTTTCCCTTGCGGTGTTAATCACTTCAAAAGAAAAGTCAACCCTTCCCGAAATATAAGTCTGCACGGATACATCCATCAAACGGGAATCATTGTCAACCTCAAGCCATACGTTCCCTCCAAACCCTATGGGAGGAAGCGGAAGAGCCCAGTCCCATCCGAATGAAAACTGGGGCATCCTGAGAAACGCTCTTCTTTCCTTCCAGCCCGCAAGCTCATCAAGCCTCGGCCCTCCCATAAGCCGGTCGATTGACCTGAAGCGGATCAATAAAACATTACTGTCTTTTCTTATCTGCTTCTTTACGCTGAACCTGTGAAGACGGAATGAATTTTTAGTTTCCCCCATGTATACGTCATTCAGCCATATATCCGTATTTCCGAAAACACCGAGCATACATAAATCCACATTCCCGGAAGCCGTCTCAGGCAGTGAAAATTCCCGTGTATACCACCACTCCTTCGATGTTACCCAATAACACTCCCTTGCTTGAGTATCATAGTGAGGATCAGGTATTTTACCGTTTTGCAATAATGTATTATTCACATCACCGGGAACGCATACATCCAGCCAATCCCCCTTATTGAAGCATGGCTTGCGAACATTTGCGGGATTTTCTTCCTGCGGTTCCGCACATATTAATTTCCAATATCCGTTCAAATCCACTTTTTTCATTGCTGCTCCTCCCTGAAACAAATCCTTTGTTTATTGATTATATGTAATTATCTCGTCATTGAAACAGTTATCCTTACGCGAAAGCTCATTATCTTTCCGGAATTGTTCCGTCTGCATCATATGTATTCATGTTTCCCTCCGTCCCAAACCGATAATTAACTGTCATCTCCTCTTTTCCACATTCCCTCCCGGCGGATCATACCTATACCCCCAGAAACACCTCTCAGTTATAATCGGACACTCTGGGCAGCGCCTTGAAATTCCCCGGACTGCATTTGTAATATCCGTAAATAACTGCCTGCAGTTCCCCTCCTATTCCCGTCAGGAATATCGAAACCGATTCCCTCACCCATACAGGTATTTCAAAAACAATGAAATGCGGGCCTTTTACGTTTTCCTTGAATTTTTCAAACATCCGCATGATTTCTTTATTTTCATCCACACAACCCGCATTCATTTTTATTATTGACCCCATCTGATGCGTCATGACCGGACCGGATTTCGTTTTCTTTTCATAGTATTCAACATTTTTTATTATCAGTTCTTTTTCAGGTTCATACCCAAGGGGATAGAAAGCAAGAACAAGGTCCGCCTGTTTTATCTCTTCCCCTTTATATCCATCATATTCCGCAATAATACCATCCCTGTCCGGCTTGATAAGATATATCTTCCGTATGAAATCCTGCCAGTGCTTATTCACTCTGTTTCCAGTCAAACCCGCACATTCGGATGCAATCTTCATCACTTTCATCGACCCGTAGTTTGTCAGGAAATTGTCATTGCATCTTCCCGGACCTCCCTCACATACCTCTTCATCAGGAGGCACAACCATTTCCATGTGAATATGGCCGTCTGTTTTTTCGACTCCCCATGACGCAAGAAAGTTCGCAATACCTGAAATAACCGGCCAACCCTTTTCCTTAAGGTATGAAAGATCTTTTGTTTCCATATAATAATCCCACACAGCAAGAGCTATCCATATATTTATATGGATTTCATCCCTGTACATGGGCGGTGAATGCTCTACTCCGTCGCTATCAGACTGCCATGCGTATTTCAGGCCTTTGAAACCGTCCAGATATGCCCTTATCCTCGCTGATTCCATTGTTTTATACCTGAAGTCAATGATAGACCGCGCAAAATCCCTGTTCATAGGCAGAAGCGCCCTGAACATATACAGGTCGGAATCCCAGAACTGCCTTCCATGCCAGCCGGCATACGAAACTCCTGTTGGTGAAAGCGCATATTCACCGTCACACGAAACACTTGCAAAAAGATAAAACTGGTGTGCGATAAGCATCTTCCCGTACTCAAATGCCCCTCCGTCAAAAGCAAGGGCATTATTCCAGATATCCTTCCATAATGCTTTATTATTTAATATAATACTTTCCATGTCTTCCGAAGCCATGGATTGTACCGCATCAACCGATTTGCCCAGCGCAATATCGGCATCCCGAGAACAATGGAAAGAATTGAAAATCGTCAATGCCACATGCTTTTCCTTTGACAAAACTCTTGCTGTAACTCCGGATTCAAATCCATCAACGGATACTGTTTCTAATCCCCATGTCTGCCATTTTAAAACCTGGGCCGCGTTTTTCCTGTTGGGCAGGGTTTCATACCTGCCGATAAACATCCCATCTGATGATTTCAAGAACTTCATATCAAGCTTCTCCATGCAGTGCCGCCCGATAATCCCGAATCCGATTTCCACCTCATTGACACTATCAATCTTAAGTTTCAGGCATGAACACTGCGGATATTGCCTCGGTAAAATCATAATTCCCTTGATGTCAATATACTGAATGCCGTTATAATGCCACCTGTCCTTTACGCTCACAGTTCCATCCCTCATGTCCATAACCAGTTCGAGCTCATGCCTGCCGCTGTCAAATCCGTATTTGTTCCCCTCCGCATATATCTCAATATTGTTCCAGGAAGGAAGAGGTATTGCTTTTCCGTCATCATACAGGCTTTTAGCATATGTATGAAGAGGCTTGTTGAAATCGGCGCCAAACAGCAGCCTGTCAAATCTGGCGCCCGTAAACCCGTTCCCTGTATATGGCTGTATGAAATCCTTCATATCATCCTGTGTCAAACGAATTGTCCACATGTCTTCATTGCTATAGCTGTAACTCAATATAACCATCCTCCGCTCTATTTCATCTTTTCCATATGCCCTCTATTTCTTTTCGAGTTTTAGTGTCACTATTTCAAATTTATGCATGTCAATATTTACATGCGTACAACAATCAGAGCTTCAGGCTTATCACATTGTTCAACCATTACATTTCTCCAATCCAAACAACCGCGCATATTTATGGGCAGCCCGGCATATCAGCTTCCGGGCTGCCCACTAGAAGAGTCAGTTATTCATTATCTGTTTGCCTTATATTCCCGGAACTGCCTGTTTACTTCATCAAGAATTTCCTGAAGCCCCGCAGCATTGAGCTTGGCTCTAAAGCTGCTGATAGTTCCTTCTATATCGTCCGCAAGCCCCACTTTGAGCATAACATCTTCACTGTTACTGACTGCCCTTAGCTGTGAAATATAATTATCCACAGGCGCCTGGTCAAATATAAAATAAGTGGAGTCCGTAATTACACCGGCATCATTAAATTCCTGAAATTTGACCCATTTTAGCGGATCCTCGTCTTTAAGCAGATATGACAGGAACTGATTGCCAATTACCCATGACACGCCATGATTCCAGCCGGATTTTGCTCCGCCTTCCGTTGCCGGAGCCCAGTCTATGATGTTGTCTTCCACCTTGACATAATGGACGTCTTCAATTCCGTAATCCATCAAATTGACAAGATATTCATCATAATAAAACATGTCATAGAACATAAGCACCCTTTCCGGATTTACACAGTTTTTTGCTACTGCCATCATAGAGCCATCAAAATCCCTGGCCAGAGTCGGCGTCAGAACCACCTGCACCCATTCAACGCCTGTTGCAACGGTCATTTCGGCATCTTTTCCGGGTTTTAGCTGTTCATGTGAGCAAAACACCTTCCCTGACTTTAAAGCCGGGTTTTTATCTGTTACAGTTATAGCATCCGGCATTATAAGTCCTTCCTCAGCAAATCTCCTTTGAGTTTGAACTAGTTCCAATATTTCCGGCACGTCGTACATAAAAACAAATTCATCGCTGTCTTTAGGGTGTACAAAATAATTCAGAAGACCATTGCCAAGACAGACAAGTCCGGCCATAAAACCTATATTGCTTTTCGGACTGCTATCAATAGGAATGGCGTCAGGCTCGTTCTCTTTTATAGTCTTTAGCATAGGCAGTAAATCCTCATATTTTTTAATGCTGGACAGGTCGAAACCGTATTTATCCACATATGCCTTATTTAAAAGTACACCCGCATTTGCGGCCTTTTCCTTGTTGCAGGCCAAATTATACAATCTTCCGTCTACTTTCGGATATTCAATAAACGGGCCGTCAAGAACTTCGTTTGCATGAGGCGCATACTCGGCTATCATATCCGTTATGTCAAGAGACCATCCGCCTCTTGCCATATCCTTATAATTCATCGACCACCCGCAGGAAAAGAACATGTCTACTTTTCCGCCCGATGCCAGAATTGCTCTCATCTTATCCTGATAGGAACCCCAGTCAAATATGAAAAGCTTGACACTGACATTGATCTTATCCTTCAGGTACTTATTCAGTTCCTGTTCTATCAATCCGCTATCCGGCTGGCTCCCGGCCCCGCATCCCAGATACCAGTGAATCTCATATGGATCAAGCGCTTTGGATGTTGGCTCAGAAGTTATAGTATCTCCTCCGCTTTTCACCGTATCTGTCGTACCCCCCGTTTTATCGGTGCATCCCGTCAGAAGAATTGATGTCACCATTATCACGGCGACCACCATACAAAAATACCTACACATTTTTTTCATAAAAAGACCTCCGTTTCAATATTTTATTAATCAATTTCACCGGAATAAAGGCCTGTATACTCTTTCCCCCTTTCTTTTTTTGTCTCTCTTTCTCTGATCTTCTTAATTATATTTGCAAACCAATAATAAAACAAATTTCCGGTGAAGACTGATTTATCTTTAAACAACAAAATTTTATAATAATGCTGTCTAAATTCATACTGTTTTTATCCTTTTATTGACCCTATTGTAAGCCCTTTTACAAAATATTTCTGCAAGAAAGGGTATGCTAATACAATAGGCCCCATCGCGAGTACGCACATGGCCATTCTGACAGTTTCGGTAGGCATGCGGGCAAGCTCGGTATGGGTGCTCGAGGCGCCTGATGAAAGTCCGATTTCAGCAAGAAAAGCAGCGTTTCTGATAACCCTGGTCATGGCATACTGCAGGTTAATCCACCTGTTATCGTCTATCAGAATGGTCGGAAGCCACCAATCATTCCAGTAAGAAATGGAAGTAAACAACCCTACGGTCGCAAGAACCGGTAACGACAGCGGAAGCACAATGGATCTTAATATCTTGAAATCACCCGCTCCGTCAAGTTTGGCGGATTCGATGAGAGATTCGTGAATCGTTGTCTTAAAAAACGTTTTCATAATTATAACATTAAAGGCGGATACAAGGTATGGTACGATTAAGGCCCATAACGTATTTCTCAGGTGAAGCACCTGGGTACATATAATGTACCACGGAACCATTCCTCCATTGAACAGCATGGTAAAAAATATTATAAATGAAATGATGTTTCTGTATCTGAAGCTGCTCCTTGAAAGAGGGTATGCGAGCATTGCCGTAATTATTACGCTTAGAAGGGTTCCGAATACGGTAACAAAAATGGATACGCCATAAACACGCAGTATGGATTGGGTATCGGTTAGAACAACACGGTATGCTTCAAGTGACAGCCCCTTTGGGAAAAACGAATAGCCATGAATGGTTATATACTTTGCTTCGGTTATGGAAATAATAACAACCAATATTACAGGAATAATGCATGCAAGCGTAAAACCACCCAGTGATATATTAATCAGCAAATCCCAGGCACAAGACTTTACAGTTTTATTTGATTTTGCCTTCATATTCCCCTTCCTTTCTAAAATAATGATTTTTCACTGTCTATTTTTTTTACAACCAGATTAGTTACCATGACGGTAATAAAGCCGATAAGGGATTTAAATAAGCCCGCCGCGGTTGATATCACCAGGGTATTTGTAGTACCTCCGCTCCTGCCTTGAAATACCCTGTAAATATACATATCTATAACATTGGTTTTTTCAAGAATAAATTCCGACTGAAGGGGGATATTGTAAAAAAGCCCGAAATCGGCTGACAATATATGTCCCAGGTTAATAACCAGCATGATGATTATAACATTTGAGATTAGCGGTATCGTTACCTTTGTAACCTGCTGCCATCTGCTTGCTCCATCAATTATTGCCGCTTCGTAATATTCAGGATCTATTCCGACAATTGCCGCCAGGTAAATTATGCTTCCATAACCTGCGTACTTTAAAGTGTTTACGATAAATAATATGTATGGCCAGTATTTACTCTCCATGTACCATGAAACCGTACCGGCTCCCAAAGGCTCCAGAAGCATTCTGTTGATAACGCCGTTCTGCACGCTGAGAAAGGAAAAAACCACATAACTGAAAACCGTCCAGGACAGAAAATACGGAAGCAGCATACAGCTCTGGTAAAACCGCGCGACATACCTGTTTTTGATTTCATTAAGTAAAAGAGCAATTAAAAGGGACATAAGCGTACCGGCAAAAATAAATATCAACTGATATGAAATGGTATTTCTTAACGCGTAAATAAAATTTCTATCATTAAGAAATATTGTAAAGTTATTCAGCCCCACCCATTTACTTTTAATGATATTCAGATAAAAATTGTTTACATAATTTTTATAATCAACAAAGGCTATAAATATACCGCTTATCGGAAGATAACATAATAAAAAAAACAGAGTAAGTCCGGGTATGGTCATTATAAAAAGACAGTAGTTCTTCTTCAATTCATTAAAAAAAGAGTTTTTCGCTTTCTGTTTAATAACAATTTGGTTTTTGTTTTTCCTGTTATTTAGTAGATTCATATAAGCTATCACCGCCGTTAATATATTTGCGAAGCCAAACACAACTGTATTATGCAATAAATAATGAAGCAGGTATACTATGAGATTAAGTTACTTATAAGTTTTTTTGCAATAATGAACTACGGTTTTCAGTTATTTATAAGTTTTTCGGACATAAACACGTAAATATTGAAAATAAGGCTGTTATGCTATAAAATAATAACTGACTGAACAAGTATTTTTTTTCATACTTTGAAATACAAATATATCAAACATCTGGGCACTTTTCATGGACTATGTTTAAGTATCATTTCATATTCATAAGGAGGCTTGCATAATTATGGATAGGAAGAAAACACAAAAGGATAAAAAAAGAATATTTTCTTTTCTTATAAGATATATAACGATATCAATGATTTGTATCATACTTGTAATATCGCTTATATTCTTTTTTGTATACAGAAATTTTGAAATATACCGTATAACGGATACTTCCATTAAAAGCCTCTTCCAGCTCAGTTTAGGCTGCAGCTCGCTTTTTGACTCCTTACGCAAACTGACACTGCAGATCTATGAAGACAAAGACATCTCAATGCTTATAAATGACCCCAATCTTGCACCCGAAGATACATACAGGGCGAATAACAGGCTTTCCTATTACACTTTGGGCGTGACCAGCATTACTTCCATATATGTATATTATAGAAGTACTGACTGCATTTTTACATCCGTAGGCGGTTATTCCAAGTCATCACGCTTCGATTTCTTTGATTCATCTGCTGTCAGCATCGTGGAATATTCTGGAGATATTGTCTCCTTATCCCCCGTTCCGAGAAAAGTTGTACTGCCTTATATGCCGGATGTACCCAACAATGAAACAAATATTTATTCCCTTGTTTATTTTGGCTCGCCCGCGGCCGTCACTGAAAGAAGCTACGACAAAGCCGTATTTCTTAATGTTTCCGAAGAATGGATGAAAGAATCCCTAGAATTGTGGAATAAAGATATGGAAGGCGATATTTGCGTTATTAATAATGAAGGTCTTGTTGTGAGCAGTCTTTATAACGGCGTTTTCCTCCAGGATTTGTCGGGAAATGCTTTCGTGTCAAAAATTCTCGGTTCAAAGCAGGAATCCGGCTATTTTGTGGATAATGTCTCAGGAATCAAATCTTTTGTCACATATGTTTTTTCATATAATCCTGAATGGTATTTTGTACGTATCATTCCATACAACATCATATATTCGGATGTAAGAAAAGTCGGTTTATTAACCGCGGGTATATTTTTGTTTAATATTCTGATAGGTTACATGCTTTCATATCTATTAACAAGAAACGCTGAAAAGTCCATCAACGATATTATAGATGGTTTAAAAAAAGAAATTGATGAAAACAAAACCGAATTAAGCAAATTGAAAGACGAGTATTTATGCAGGTGCCTGAATGGGAATGAATCCATATCCCGGGAGAATATTGAAAAGACCTTCAGGAAGTATGCCGTTAAGCTTTCCTGCCTGCGGAACATTTATATCGTCATGTTTAGCATTGACCACTACAATAAGCTTTGCGGAAACTGCAATCCCTATGACAGGAGCATATTAAAACAGGCGGTTATAAGTATCGTATCCCGGGAATTTTCCAAAATGTTTACCACTGAAGCGGTAGATATGGGTGATGATCATATAATACTGATCTTGAATTATTCCGAATCTTTAAAGAATTACATGTATGAAATAGATAATATGGTGATAAACGTTCAAAGACTTGCTTTAAAAAACCTCAAAATGTCATTATCCGCAGCTTTGTCTTCCACGGGATACACATTCTGCGACGCAAACCTGTTATATACGGAAGTAAAACAGGCATCCAATTATAGACTCTTTTATGGCCACGGCTGCATTATCCATACTTGGGATATAAAGAAACAGGATTCTAAAGAATATATCTACCCGGTTAAAAAAGAGAAAATGCTCTTTGATGCCCTGATGCTGAACAAGGTTGAAAAAGCAAAGAGCATCCTCAACGAGATTTTGTCGTCAACACGCGATTATCATTACACTGTTTTAAACTCCCTTTTATTACGCTTAACATCATCGGTAAGCGAAGCTTTTACAAACATAGGAAATACAAGCACGGTTTCAATAGATTACAGCTTCAATTCCTTTATGTCATCTCTGAATTATTGTGAAACCATTGAAGAAATCAGGAACAAATATTACGAAATGTTTGACCATGTCTCTTCAATCATTGAAGAAAAGAAAACTTCCAAATATGAGCTTGTGGTAAGCAAAGTATACGATATAATAAATAATCACTATTTTGACGATAACCTCTGCCTCAACAATATCGCCGCAGAAATCGAGCTGTCGCCTGATTATCTTGGTAAACTGTTCAAGACATATACCTCAAAATCGGTTGCCGACCATATAAACGAGATAAGAATGAAAAACGCGTCCGCATTGCTTGAAAAGTCAGATTTGACCATTTGCGGCGTATCCGAAAAGGTGGGATTCGTGAGCAGCAACTACTTTTATACCGTATTTAAAAAGACTTTTGGCGTGACACCCGCCGAATACAGGCAAAAGGTAAAAAATAACGCAGTTTGAAGCAAAGCAATTATACCTTTATGTTCATTTTAAATTGCCGCCTGTTCTCGAAAGGCCTCAATCATTGCCAATACGTTTTCGGGAGGCACATCTCCGGGTACGGCATGTGTAGGAGCGGCAATGAAATCAACGTTATAAGGAATAAAATCAGTCTACTTATGCCTTAACGCCTGTATAACTCTATCACATCTTGTCATATTCATCCTCCGCACATAGTTTATTTCATTATAACGAGGAACCAAGATGTGCTCCCGCCCCACCTCTATAGGTGTCGGGTATCGATTTCCTCTATCAGACGGTAAGCATATCTCCCGCCTCGATATAACGGTGTGTTGCAATTGCAAGCAATTGCTTCCGTTGTTATAACAACAATCCTTTTGTTATTACTTTAACAGGAGCGTCAATATGCACCTTGCCCTTTTCATATTCAACCTTGATTTTTCCTGTCTTCACATTCACTTCAAGCACAAAAGATTCAAGGGATGGCGGAATATGCGGAGCAAAATTGATTTCCTCCCAGCCGGGCAAAGCAGGGGTAAGCCCGGCAATATCTTCAATAATAATTGGAATAGGCGCGCTGGCCCATGCATGGCATAAACTTGTGTTCGATTTCTGATTTTTACCCCATACCTCAAAACATGTAGTGGCATCCTCCTTGACCATATTGCCCCATGAATGAAGAACATCCGATGAAAGCAGTTCGTACAAAAGGTCATATTCGCCTGAAGCCGCAAGCGCTTTCAGCAAAAAGTACGCCATATAGACCCCGCAATTCAGCCTTTTGCGCCTTATAAGCTCAATAATCCGTTTATGCGCTTCCTGCGGAGCAATCCCGAACAGGAGCGGAAGTATATTTGAATGGAGCGACGTATGCTCCGACTTCCCGGAATCAGCAAATAAATTCTTATCCCGACGATAAAATGTATTTATGTAAGATTCCTTCAGGTGTTCCGTCTCGTCCCTGTATTGGATATGTAGTATATCCCGGATCGTATTGACGGTTTTCATTGCTCCATAATAAAATGCGTTGATTACGTTATGGCAGCCTTCTCCTATAGGATTATCAAGTATGAAGTCATATTCGTCCCTCAGATTCGAAGGCCAATCAACAATATTGCTCTTTTCATTTACATTCTCTAAAAGACCGTCTTTTCTGTCAAACCTCTTAAAATATGAAAGAAGTCTTTCGGCCACAGGGTACATTTCTTCCAGAAACTTAAAATCACCGCTGTGTCTGTAATACAATAACAATTGCATAGGCCACTGCAGCGAGTAGTCGGCAATTTCCTGCATATGACTACCTGGAGCCACAGCTGTCAATCCGGGACATATGCGTGCCGACAGCGCAAAATCCTGAATTTCCTTTTTAAAAAGCAGTAAATCATTTGTCAGGTATATGTGCGCATGAGAAGCAACGGTTGAATCCCCCAGATATTGTCCTTTCTCCCTGCTGGGACAATCCAGGAAGCCTTCCTGCGATCCATACCTTACTCCCTGCTTGCATATATCCCATATCCGCTTGAGCAAACTGTTTGACGATAAAAACCCGCAGCTTTCGCCATCAAACGGATAATGGCGTACAATTGCGGAAAATGAATGGATTTGCGCCGAAAAATCCCGATCAATAACCTCAACATACCTGAAAGCTTTGTAATCGTAAAACTCCGGAGCTTCTACCCCTATACCTGACAAAGTCCAGAATTCCCTGTATATGCAATTGCACCGCATACGATAGCGAATTTTCTTTTCCCGGCCTTCCTCCAGTTCCTCCGCGCACCTGATTTCTATTACCTGCCCGGGACTGCCTTTTGCTTTCATTTTGAACTGACCCGTTATTTCATGACCGAAGTCGATTAAATAATGTCCTGTCTCCACTTCTTCAATCTTCAGCGGTTTTATTTCATACACTTCCACGGCAGGTGTGATCTGCATTACGAGTTTGTGGTCATCTTCCGGCTTTTCACTTGCACAGTCCCAGCCGGAATCATCAAAACCAGCTTCCCGCCAGCCATGTTCCAAAAGACGGTTATCAATATGCTCCAGATACTGCGTATCATATCCTATAATTTCATTTCCCGTATAAGCCTTGCACACATCATATTTCCATGATGCGTCGGTTCCGGCCGCAGTGCTCCCGTTTACCTCAACCTCCGCAATCATACCCTGCCGGTAGTCGCCGCTGTTCCATACCCTGTTGACAAGACCCTGGTAGTAAATATGCGCAGCAATTATATTTTCCCCTTCTTTCAGGTATTGTGAAATATCATACCGGTTGTAATTGTAATGGAAATAGTATGACGGCGCCGGTCCCTGACCGATAAATGTCCCGTTTACATACAGCTTGTAATAATCATCCGCTGATATGAATATGCAGGCATCATCAGCCTCTTCTTTCAGGTTCAGTTTTTTTCTTACAAGCATATGCAGGTTGCGCAAGTCCTGCCGGTGCTCCGGCAATTGCGCTTTGCATGATTCCTTATGAAATACGTTTATCGGCTCCAAGCCCGCAAATCCCGGATACATAATCCATTTGGCGTTCCATTTCCTGTCCATTGCATTCCTCCTAATTGCTTCTCAATTACTCGTATAATGAACTAATTAATTCATCCGTACTATAAGGATTTCCACTCCCCACTTTTTCGATCAATTTCAGACCGGCCTTTTATGTCGATGCAGATACCTTTAAAATACCCTCCGGCATATCCCAATTAAGGCGTATCTCAAGAGTTCCTCCAAAAATGCGTGTAAAATGAACTTCCTTATCATTCCACATTACCCTGTATTGATACTCCGGGTTCATTGTGACAACGATACCAGACGTATTTGGGGTCAGTGAGTCATATTTTTTAAGCTTCGCTTCAAATACAGTATTGTCATCGGAAAAAAGTTTTTCAATCACCCATATGTCAAAACCACATGTAAGCCTGCCGGGACGGTAATAAGCTCCAAACCAGCTCATTACAGGGCTCGAAATACTCGTAATCTGGTGCCATCCGGCTCCACGCCCGGATTTGACCATAAAGTGCTCAAAGCAGTGGTATGAATCATTAACTTCGGTCTTCCAGACCTCCAGCGCGGTACTCGCAATCCGGTATGCCAGCTCTGGCCTGCCCAAATCAAGCATCGCCTTCCAGAAAAACCACTGGTGAGGCATCCAGACAGCTCCATTCCAGTATCCGTCAGTCTTGTAATACGGGGCTGATTGATCTACCGTAGAAAGACCGATATCCGTCCATATTCTATCAGCATTCATTAAGCAACCGGTTAATACCTCTTTTTGCTTATCCGTACATATTCCGGCAACCAAAGGGTATGCGCCGTCCATTCCCATATTGAAGCTTGCACCGCTTTCATGATGTAATATGCCGGTGGGAAGGCCATTCTCATCATGGCGAACGTAGCCGAAATAACCGGATTTTTCATCCCAGGAATGTTCCAAAAGCGCCCGCGATAATATTTCGATATCCTCTTTATACCCTTCCATATCTTTCTTTATTCCAAGAGCATCCGCCGCCATATATAATATTTTGGCGGTCCTTATACAGTGAGCGGTATTTGCCACCGGACAGATATATTTCTCCAAACCTTTCTCATGTACAAAGACCTGTGGAGGATAGTCATCCCAGCCTCCTGAATTGTAAAAATAATCCCAGGTCTTAATCAGGTTGGATTTTAACTGCCTGGTATTTGAAGAGCCGAGTTTTCCAGCCAGGAAATTATGGTATTGCCGCAAACGTGGATAGAAATACTCCAGAAGCTCCTTTGATTGCGTTCTGCTCCAAAGTTCAAGGAACAGGTAAATCTGCACGGGAACAGGTGTGCCGTGATGTATGAATGCCGCGTGAGCGTCTCCTGGTTGGGTCAAATATGCGTTCAGGCATTCAACAGCCCTGTCAATATCAAGTTCCAGCAGCCCGAGTCCGATTAAGCCGGAATCCCAGGTATATAAACAGTCCCATATGCGTCCGGGCGAATAGTGTTTTATAAAGGACCTTTTTGCGTATACCGGATATACTACATTGCTCAATGTATTTGCAGCCATCATCTGCTGGCTGAATAAATATTTCTTCCCTTCTTTTACTGAGGGAAGAGCAATGGCTTTACGCCTTTGTGATATGTATATTTCTTCTGCGCTTTCGGAACTATCTAAAAAATTACATATTTGCCTTTCAACCTCTGCTTTGCGGCCCGAACAAACCATACCGTATATTATTCTTTGAGTATTTGCTTTAAGCTCTACAGGCCTCAGGAATATATCTAAAAAGTGTCCGTCACCCTTATCTTTCAGAATTTTTGATACATGATTATGTACCATATGACGCATGAACCTGTCAAGCTCATCACAGAAAAATTCCCTTACTTCAAATTCATCAAATAACCATACCAAGCCGTAGTATTCATCAACACCCCTATACTTCAAAATACTGCTGTTTAGAACGGGACCTTGACAAATTTCAGGATACGGATTCCATTCGACAGTGGTAAATCTTACATCCTGTATCTTTGACGCTTCAACAACACAAAAACCATCCATTTCAACAGGACAACCACCCGCAGAAACCATTTTGAGCCGATAATCCCCTATTGCAAGGTTACCTGCGGGGATCCTTGCAATAGCAAAGTCTTCATCGCCGGTAAAGTCAATATAAGTGTTTATAATCCCTTTGATAAAAAAACCTGATTTCTTTGAATGACACAAACGGTACCTGAAGAGGATCATCCCGTCTTTTATTGGATTTCGCAGTGAAAAACAGTATGTTATGGTATCACCGGCATTTTTTCCGAACCCATCGCCTATTCCGCTCCCGTTAACAAAACCGTTTCCTCTTATTTCACCTCTGTAAAGCCCGTCCGGCACCAAATTATCCGTCGGGCGCGGGACAGAAAACCTCAGTTCGGAATAATCCAGGCCGTCAACCCAAACAGCATTGGCAGGCAATTTTACCATACAAGGGGAAATATTTTCAGTGGAATATATCCTTAACGGAGGAAAATTCATATAAGACATAAAATGCAGCACTATATTCTGACTCATATCCGTCCGGTTCACACATTCACAACGAATCAATCTTGCATTGTCATTTATTTCGGAAAAAGATATATCGGTATAAACCCTATCCTTCCATTCAAGTTCATGGCGGTTCATATAATAGGTAAGATCCGGTGACGCTTCCCACGGATGATATCCGGACTCCCAGTTTACATTCGGAATTTCCACCTTTCTCCTGTAAAAACCGGGGAAAACACTCAGGTCAAAACGAAGTCCCTTTTTTGCATCAGGAATCTGGGATATACCCATGTACTTTTTTGTGTATGGTCCCCATTTTGGTAAATTCAAATCATGTGTATTCTGTAAATTTTTCATAAGTCTCCAACCTTTCACTTAATAAACTTCTCTTATGTAATAAAATCAGAACATGACTTCTCTGCCTGTTTCGGCGGAACAGTATATTCCGCCAATAATCTTCATTATATCAACCGCCTGCCAGGCTGAAGGCATCGGTTCCATATCGTTTTCAATACAATCTATAAAATGTGTGAATTCATCTATTACTTTTTTCCTTTTATCAATGTTTGGCTTGATGTCAATGGTTGTATTTAAAATCTCGGAGAATATTTTGAGCTCTCCTTCACTGTAGCAGACTCCTCCCTTTGTTCCCATCAGTTCATAATAGTTATTTTCCTTCTCTATGTTTGATGCCCAGCTGAATTCAATATCAACCGAAGCACCGTTTGCAAGCTTGACGAATCCAACAGCCATGTCCTCCACATCATATTTGCCGTTCTTTTCCGGAGCATTTTCGGAATTTGCGCCACCGAATCTGGAATATACCGAACCGGTCACTGACCGGGGTGAGGGATTTCCCATGAAATACATGGCAAGGTCTATCAAATGTACGCCAAGGTCTATAAGGGGTCCCCCTCCGGACATGCTCCTGGTGGTAAACCATCCCCCCTTTCCGGGTATACCCCTCCTTCTTCTCCATCCGCATCTTGCATGGTAAATCTCTCCGAACATGCCTTCATCAGCATACCTTTTAACAAACTGTGCCTCATTTGTAAACCTGTTGTTGAGTCCGACCATTAGCTTCCTTCCGTATACCTTTGAGGCTTCAGCCATTTTTTGAGCTTCTTCGGCATTCATTGCCAGCGGTTTTTCACAATGGACATGAATACCTCTTTTCATTGCTTCAATGGCCACGGGCGCATGGAGACAATTTGGTGTGCAAATACTGATTAAGTCAGGTTTTACTTTCTCGAACATTTCGGTATAATCACTGTAAACTTCCGGAATATCAAACTTTTCAGCTGTTTTCCTTGCCGCGTCCGTATTGGGGTCGCTTACAGCAAGAACATTAACCTTCTCAATCTCCGAATACCCGGGAATATGCTTTGATCTGGCGATTCCTCCCGCTCCGACACATGCGTATTTATATTTTTTCTTCATAAATATACTCTCCTTCCATAAAAATAATTCTTATTCAGTTTACTGCCGATTCCATGGATTTTCAACTATCAGTTTTCTGATAACCACCATATATATAAATGCGTAATCATTTTATTGCTCATAAGTATATGCTGTCTACTACAAAAAAAGGACATTTATCACTTTTTCATATAAATAACATCTTCACTATTCCCACTTCATCATTAAAAGTAATTTTAGGCCGATTGAAGGAGTGTTTTCCGGCTAATGCAAAAAGCCGAAATTGGATAAATTATATCCATCACGGATAAAGACAGCAAAGCCTGAAACTGTTATTATATATTAAAATTCATATTGGAGGTTGAATGATATATGCATACCGGAAGTTATAATCTGGCTGGCATCTTTAAATCGTCAAGCGCCGTATCAAGGTCAATCTGTGCTGAGAACCCGGCAGGTGAAAAAGGCAAGGGCGCTATGGCCGTACCCGACGAGAAATCCGCTGCCAGGGAACTTGGACAGGGCTGGAAAGTAAGACCCTGCATCAATCTGAAGGCAGGTGAAACGGTAACTCTTGCCGAAATAAAAGGCCCCGGCATGATAACGCACATCTGGATAACATGTTCTCCCAAATGTTATCGTGATTGCATTTTAAGGATTTATTGGGATGGCGAGAATGAGCCTTCGGTAGAAGTTCCTTTAGGAGACTTCTTTTGCAACGGCTGGGGAGTCAGGGTTAATGTTTTGTCAATTCCAATCAACGTTAATCCGTCGGGAGGGTTCAACTCATACTGGCCGATGCCCTTCAGGAAGTCTGCCAAGGTAACCGTGGAAAACCAGAGGCCTGAACAGATAGATGGATTTTTCTATCAATTTGACTATGTACTTGATGAAATTCCGGGGGATTACATGTATTTTCATGCACAGTGGAGACGGGAGAATCCTGTCCGATATGCACGGGAATACATCATACTTGACGGTGTAAAAGGCAAAGGCCGTTTTGCAGGGGTGTATATTGCGTTGGGACAAAACAATAACGGTTGGTGGGGCGAAGGCGAAGTAAAATATTATATCGACGGAGATACGGATTATCCTACTTATTGCGGGACAGGAACAGAAGATTTCTTTGGAGGTGCCTGGGGTTTCTGTAATAGTGATAATAGCGGCTATGAAACATACAGCGCGTCATATCTGGGATACCATCAATTGATTAAGCCGGATGGCTTTTTTGTGGCAAATATGCGGCACGGCCTTTATAGGTGGCATATTGCCGACCCGGTTTTCTTCAGTAATGATTTCAAGGCTACCATACAGGCCCTGGGGTGGAGGTCCGAAGGAAGGTATCTGGCACTTCAGGATGACTTGGCTTCAACAGCCTACTGGTATCAGACAGAGCCCCACAACAGATTTCCCCGGATTCCGGACAAAAATTGCAGGGAAGTGATATAGTATATGAATTAGAAAGGACTATCTGCCAAAAGTGTTTAATACCCTATTGATTCTGTCTTTATATTTCTCTATAATTAACATTGTAACCGCTGCCTCCCTTTTGTGTGTTTTTGAACATATTGTTTTGCAAACAGTATAAGCTGGTGATATTTTGGATAAAGAAACTATTTTAATGCAGTTGTCGCCCAATGTGAGAGTTGCTCTTGATCACAGGGCAAAAGAAATAATATTGAATAAGAGAATTATTTTTGACTATGAGTTGTTATACCTTGAAAAAGGTGAGCTGGATGTAAATATTGAAAATAATATACATAGAATGTTGCCGGGAGATATTGTCCTGTTCAGGCCCGGAAAAGAACACGGATTTGTCTCGGTGGGAGGTAAAGAAGCATGGATGCCGCATATTCATTTTGATACAATGTATTATAGAGATTTTAGGGATGTAAAAATAAACTTTAAAACATTTGACAGATGCTCACAACTTGAGAAGGACTGGATAAGACCTGACTCATTGGGTAAGAACGGGCTTGACATGCCTGATATAATAAGGATTTCAAACCACTGGGATGTTTTGAAGAGTCTTAAAAACATCATTTATATTTTTGAAAGAAGGGTCCCCGGTTCAAAACTTATACAAAAATCACTGGTCATTAAAATGTTGCATGACATAATGCTTGGTCTGGAAATGTGTAAATGCGCGTATACATCAAGACACTTGGGTGATCTTGACAGGGCGGTCTCATACATCATGGACCACTATTATGAAAAAATCCGCGTAGAAGACCTGGCTAAAATATGCTGTTTGAGCATCCACCATTTTGAACGGTTATTTAAAAAACGATATCAGGTAAGTCCGTCAAAGTACATTGTCAGACATAGAATAGAGAAAGCCAAGAAAATGATGCTTTATTCCAGAATGTCGCTTAGTGAAATATCCGAAAGGGTTGGATACTGCGGTATTCATTCATTCAATAAGGCTTTCTGGAAAACAGAGGGTGTATCACCGTCGGATTATATAAAACAAATAGGACAGTGAAATTGAAACCTCATTGAATTCCCTCATAATTTTAGACAGAAGAAGATTTCATGCATAGTGGAGGCGGGAGAATCCTGCCCGATATGCGCGGGAATATACCATAAATAAACTCTGTCCTACAATAAGAAAAGGAGAGCAAAAAAAAGCAAGTTCAGGTAGGTTGCTTAAAAAGGAGATGGTTGTTATGCTGCCGCAAAATTTTATATGCTCGACAGATGAATATTCAAAGATTGATCGCTATATGCCTGCTCCCTGTTTGCGAAAGGCTTTCTCATTGGATTATACTGTAAAAAAGGCCGAAATAACCATATGCGGGTTAGGTTTTTACAAACTTTATATCAATGGAGAAGATATTACAAAAGGAGTACTTGCGCCATATATCAGCAATCCGGATGATGTTCTTTACTATGACCGGTATGATATTACAAACCTGTTGAACAAAGGTGAAAATGTAGTTGGAATCATGCTTGGAAACGGAATGCTGAACTGCTATGGAGGTTATGTATGGGACTTTGAAAAGGCATTATGGCGGAGTGCTCCAAAAGTCGCGCTCCAGGCAGATATTAAGCTTAAAAATAGTGATAGTATCATTATTGAAAGTGATGAAAGCTTTAAAACCGATGAATCCCCCATTTTTTACGATGATTTGCGTATGGGAGAAGGTTATGACGCCAACAAGGAGAAGCCCGGCTGGAATGCCCCGTCTTTTGATGACAATTCCTGGAGATATGCAAAAAAGGCAGGCTGTCCCAGAGGAGAAAAAGTGATTTTTAAAGCAAATCCGGTGGTTGTGGCAAGAGAATTGAAACCTGTATCCATCACCAAGAAAAATAATGCCTATATATATGATTTTGGAGTAAATCTTGCAGGCTATTGCAGACTTAAAGTTCAGGGAAAGAAAAATCAGAGAATTGAATATATACATGGCGAATATATCGATAATGAAGGGCTCCATGTTCGCAACATCCAGTTTATCCGGCCTGAATATAAGAACCTGCCGCCTTATTTGCAGAAAATAGAATATATTTGCAAGGGTGAAGGAATTGAAACATATACACCCAGCTTTACATACCATGGCTTCCGTTACGTTTCCGTAACAGGAATAACTGACAAACAGGCGACACCGGATTTGTTGACATATCTGGTTGTGCATTCCGACTTAAAGGAAATGGGTAGTTTTACATGTTCTGATGAAACCCTCAACAAGCTCCAACAGATGACCCGATATTCCACTCTTTCAAATTTCGTATACTTTCCAACAGATTGTCCGCATAGGGAGAAGAACGGCTGGACCGCTGACGCAGCACTGTCTGCGGAGCATACGCTGCTCAATTTAAATCCGGAACTGAGTTACAAAGAGTGGCTGCGCAACATACGCAAGGCACAAAATGAAGCAGGAGCAATTCCCGGTATCATTCCTACCGGAGGATGGGGATACGGGTGCGGCCCATCCTGGGACAGCGTTCTTGTATGGCTGCCTTATTTTGTCTATCTCTATCGAAACGATAAGGATATACTGGCAGAGAATAAAACTGCGATTTTTCGTTACGTTCATTACCTGACAACTATAATGGATGAAAACGGTCTGATTGCAAAAGGTCTCGGGGACTGGTGCGCTCCTGACCATCCATCACCAAAAGCACCCCTTGAGCTGACTGCGAGTATTTGTTCCATGGATATATGCAAAAAGGCGGCATACATATTCAATGTCCTGAAAATGCCTTTCCAACATAATTTTTGTCAGAAGGTTGCCGACGAATTGCGTTTGGCTATTCGCAGCAGACTTATTGATTTCTCAACCATGACTGCTGCCGGCAGCTGTCAGACTTCTCAGGCCATGGCAATATTCTATGATGTCTTTGAACCCAGTGAAAAAGCAAGGGCTTTTGAGGTTTTGGCAGATAAGATCAGGGAATGTGACAACCATATTGATACCGGTGTTTTAGGTGCAAGAGTACTGTTCCACGTACTTACTGCCTATGGCTGCAGTAATCTGGCATATGATATGATTACCGTCCCCACCGCTCCGTCATACGGCGAATGGGTGACAAGAGGTGAGACTGTTTTATGTGAAAGTTTTAGAACCGAATACCCAAGAGGTGATTCGGGAAACCATCACTTCTTTGGCGATATAAGCAGCTGGTTCATAAAATGTATTGCCGGAATCCGCTTAAATCCATATTGCAGCAATATCAAGGAATTAAACATTGAACCCCATTTTATTTCCGGATTGACGCATGCAAAGGCTTTCCATGAAGCGCCTGCCGGTATAATATCTGTTGAATGGGCGAATAAAGATGATGTTATAACCTTAACAGTGGAAATTCCCGAGGGAATGACAGGCAAAATCCGGCTTGAAAGCGGGTATGTATTCAAAGATGGTCATTCTGAACAAAAGTTAATAAACGGAAAATATATTTATGAGGTGCGAAAGACTTCTTAAAAGGAGTAAGAAAGTTGACGAAATATAGTATTCGGTATAGCTGTATTTTTAATCGATAAAGTAGCCGAAATTATCCTTATTCCTTTTGGTGTAATTTTATATCTGAAGGAGCGAGGGATTTTTGAAAGTCAGCTAAAGCTACAGCATCAAGGTATTTTTTATTAGCTGCTTTTGACACTTCTGCATAACGGTAGATATTTGAAATACTATTACCCATGGGAACCCACTTATCTGCCCTGCCTTCCTCCTTGGATTTCTTGAAGA
>CAZSVI010000045.1:0-26661 GCA_964610205.1 uncultured Oscillospiraceae bacterium | reverse complement strand
AGTCAATACCGCTTAGAGTTGAGGATAAATCCACAGCGCTTCCAAAGCCGCCAAGAAAAGTACCCAGCAAAGCTCCTAATGCGGGAGGGAATCCCATACTCACCGCTCTGCCTGCTCCCTGGCTGTTAATCCATCTGTCGAATGTACCGCCTGCCTCCTGCCACCCGCCGTCATCTGCATAAACCTGCCCTGTAATTTTAAGCAGTACGATATTTGTTACTGCAAATGTAAGAACCGCTGTTACCGCTCCCGGAGAAATGCTGTTTTTATGACGCAGAATAGCCAGCACGATAAGCATAATGGAAAGGATAATAATAGAATACGGTTTCCAGGGCAGAACGTAAGACAGGAAAAAGGTCACCGCTACACTGAATACCATAATATACAACAATGATGGATTCACTGCGCCTTTCCTTTTTAGAATTTTTCTCAGATCATCGCTGCCCAGTTTGAAAACGTAGAGCAAAAAGCCGTTCTCCCTTGTTGTGTATGAGAAAAATGCCATAAGACCATATAATATCAAAAGATAGCTGTTTTTGAACAGAAGTGTTAACGGAAGCGTTACGGCAATCATAACCAGAAAAGTAACCAGCCCTTTCTTATTGCTGTCTTGAAAATTCTTTGAAAGGAAACCCGGAAAACCGAAAATTTCACCAAAGAATATTTTCAGGCCGTTGCTCTTTATTCTGCCAATGATATTGCTTATAAAAAACGCCGCAAAAGCCCAGAATATTGTGGCTGATTTCATCAAGCCCGGAAGAGCGGTTATGGGAAGCCATTTATTACCGCCGGTAGGAGAAAATCCTTCGTTTTTAACAACGACAAGGTATGCGTTAATAATAAAAACAGCAATGAAAATTATAATAAGTCTTATCATCTGGGATTTTATAATTTTGGGTATATTCTTGAAGAAACCTTTTATCATTACCCACAACAATTGAAGAAGTGTTTTTGGAGCATTTTGTTCCTCTTTCTTTATAACTTTTGATTTGTCCGATGATTGTGGCCGGTTCTGTGGCCAAACCCATGACTGTCCATCCCAGAACAGCCAATTTCCGGATTTGTCATCCAATTTCCACCATACGCCACCCTCTGCCTTAACCCTCAGCTGTTCAACTTTCCGGGAAAAATCCTGTTGCGTAATTGTCCCGTTACCAAGAGCCTGCTTTAGAGCGGTATATTCCCGGTTGGCCTGATTAAAATCCATACCATCTCCCCCTTATAGTACAATAAACCTACTTTGTGAAAATATCTTTTCTATATGTAATCTTCATTATTTACTAATATTCTATATTATCTTTGCATAATACGCAATAAATACAGCCAAGCCTGTGAGAAATTCATTTTATGTAGTTAAGTACGGAAAAGCAGCGGGTGGTTCGGGTGCTGAGTTATGCATGGACCCTGTGACTTAAGAATATGAAAAAATATATCCAAAAAAAAGACGGGGTATACCCGTCTACTGCTGCCGAAGTGCTTCCATGATACCATTGAAAAGGGACTGCGCGGCCTGTTTCTGGAACTCATATGCAGCCATCCGCTCCATTTCCGCTTTATTGGTCATATAACCCAATTCAGCAATCACGGCAGGCATCCTTGTTTCCCTTAACACAACCAGATTTGGCCGTGGTATAATCCCCCAGTCTTTCGTCTTAAGCACACTTACCATGTTCTTCTGTATGATTTGAGCCAGTTTTTGCCCGTTCATCCCCTGGTTATTTGATGTGGGATAATATAAAGACATCAATCCTGTTACACTGGTATTCGGGGACGCGTTGTGGTGAATACTGACAAGTAAGTCCGCCTTCAGGTTGTTGGCTATGGCCGCTCTTTCATAGAGTCCGACATATTTATCCTCTGCCCGTGTCAAATATACTGTAACTCCGGCATCCGCAAGCATTTCTTTCAGTATTTTCGCAACTTGAAGGTTTAAGTCTTTCTCCTTGTATTTTCCCGCAACCGCACCCGGATCGCTTCCACCATGCCCCGGATCCACCACTACTGTTTTTTTCATTTGTAACTCCGTGTTCAGGTCTTTACTCTTAATTTCCGCAGGTTCCTGGATTTCTCCTGTCGTTGAAACAATCACCGATTTGGTTTTCCCGTTCCATGCCACCACAGCTCCAAGGGCTTCAGCAACATATCGGAGCGGAATCATAACAGTATCCCGGAGCAATGTGGGCTGTGCGGGCATTCTTTCGATCTCCGGGCCATTCGCGCAATGGTAATTGGCAATATACATGGTAAGTGTCCTTTCTTCAGACTGAATGCCTATTTCCCATTGATCCGGTTCCCATCTGAGCGAAGCACCCAACATTTCAACAACCGCTTCGGCAGGAACCAGCATGTGACCGTTTTGCGTCAAATACTCCCTGTTTGTTACAACAAGTTGGTTATCCACCCAAAGATTCACATCGTATGGTATGTATTCGTTGATTTCCCGGGCTGAAACCGGCAGCACTCCATAAAATAAAATCAGAAGAAGAAAAATGACTGCTAACTTTTTTATCACATTCTATTGCCTCCTGCATAACATATTGTTAACAATATGTTTACATAATCTATTATAAAATGCAATATGAATAACACAACTGTAAAAACATTGTTACACTCGTCCACAAAATTGATAATGAAATGAAATATTTTATGATGGGTTCCTGAGCTTAGGCTTGATTTTTTCAAGATAATACTGAATCCATAAAGAGAAAATCCAATCATAAAGGAAAAAAGCTATTTGCATTACTATGATTATCACATAAAATGGAAGCACATCGAAAAACCTCGAAAGCAATTCCGGGAATACAATGTCCGATATCATATAAAGGATGTATAAAGATAGATTAAAATAAAGAAACTTTAAAATCCATTGAACTGAATTTTTGTCTATTTTCTCAATATGACTTTTAATTAAAGAATATATACCGAAAAAAAGAACATATGGCGTAACGGCTATTTTATCAGGAACAATAAGAACAGCGAGCATGGATACCGCACTAAAACTTATCCATCCATATATAAGACCGCATTCTATAATGACAATTGAAAGCAGAAAACCGGCAAAAACATAGAAACCGATTTTCCCCGTAGGTACTATATTTTCCAAAAAAAGTGATACGGCACCTAAAGCTGTAATGATTCCCGACAATGCTATTTTTTTTGAATTATGCATATTCTTTATCATTATTTCACCTGGTATATGAAGTTTTTTCTTTCCGGCATCTTTCGCTGTAGTACTAGTGGTTTGTAAAGCTTTAATTTCATATTCATTTTTCAATGCTTTACAAATCCACTTCCTCGATGTTGTGGCCTGCAAACCCTAAATTACACATTTTACAGGCTCCTAGCAACATCCTATCAAGTCGCCTCCGCAGCATTCGCACAAGCTGTCGGCACACCAGAGTGTTGTACAAACCGAACACATGTCAGGTCCCTGACGGTATCCGGATCTGTTAAAATGCGGATTTTGCCTGTAACCATGATATTGGTTATTTACACGGCTTAACGCATCACGGTATTCCATATTGGCCGGCTCCATCTCCACAGCCCGCTGCAGGAGGACATTTGCCCTGTCATACCAACCCCGCCGCAAGAACAACAAACCCTGCAAATAGTACCATGATGCATCCCTGACCTGTATGGAATCCAGCATTTGTTGGGCTTGTGTAAAGTTTCCGTTTTGAATAAGCATTTTAATCTGATACACCATCTGGCTGTTATTCGAATAGCCGCCGTAATAGCCTCCTGAACCTGTATTCTGCCTCTGTTGCTGTCTCTGCTGCTGATATTTCTGGTTCTGACCGCTTCCGGCACCTTTCATTAAAACATCATATGCTTCGTTAATCTCACGTAATTTTTCTTCAGCCAGATCCGAAAGAGGGTTATCCATGTAGCGATCAGGATGATATTTTTTCACCAGTTCCCTGTAAGTCTTTTTAATCTCCTCAACACTTGCGCCCTCTTTTAAACCTAAAACTTCATATGGGTTTCTCATTACAATCTGCTCCGTTCTCCAGCACCTTACGGGTTCTATAAAGAAGCCCCCGGTAAACAATATTCTCTAAAATTCCCTGATTCTTTTTTATTTCCAAAAGAGCAAATGCCTTTTCCATTTCACTGAGGGAATAAACAAGAATAAACTCTGTCTTCTCCCTTATTCTCTCTCTGAAGGATTGAATTTCCTCTCCCTCTTCATATTCAAACTGATGCAGCAAGGGATTATATGCACCACTTTTTATATTATCCTCAATATCGTCATAAGCATCCAGTAAATAAACCCATTTACCAAGATTATAACCTATACATCCCAGAACCTTTCTTTGTACATCACTTTCAACAGCGTATTCAAAAACCTTCCGCATAATCCTGGCGAATGGTTCGCAAGCTTCTTCCATATGTCCGCACTTCTGTCGTTCAAGCTTGCCAAGGGTTATCAATTCCTGTTCCATATGGTTCACAAGTCCCGGATATTTTCTTTTTACCTTTTTAAAGCCCTTTCCCAGAATCATCATGCCAACAGGGCCTTCCAGGCGTTTTTCATCAAGCCATTTGTCTTTCAAATTATAGTACGCAAGAAGAATGTTGATGTCTGACGCAAATTCCAAAGCAGCAGTACTGTTTGCCATAAATCTATTCTTTAACGGATGGATCAGGCATCTGGTTTGTTTTCCCGCTGTTGGGGCTTCTTCTAAAGAATCAATGAGTACGGCTAAAAAAGCCGAATCATAACTCAGGATAATCCTGCCCCGATGCCCTGCCCGCTTTGCTATGGTTTTGCATACACCGCAATAATACCCCCGGAATACTTCATATTCCCACACTCTGAGCTCCGGTTTATCCGGAACAATATAACCAAACATAGAAGCCTCCGGTTATTCTTCACTGCCCGTGTTTACGGATGCCTGATCGGACTTTTTGGAATCTTTGTCAAAACTGACTCCCTGAACGTGAATATTAATCTCCTCCACATGCAGCCCGGTCATCTGTTCAACATTATGTTTAATACGCTCCTGGAGCTTCCATGCAACATCCGGAATCCGGGCCCCATATTCAACGATAATATGCAAATCAATATTTACATCACGGTTCTCCGTCACTTCAACCTTTATACCTTTAAAAGGATTTTTCCTTCCCAGAACCTGGGATATATTTCCGGCAAGTCCTCCTCCAAGGTTTGCTACCCCTTCAACTTCCATTGCCGCATTGCTGGCAATAACCGATACTACCTCGCTGGAAATCCTTATTTCTCCCATACCTTCCTTATTCTCTTGTATAATCGGCTGTTCCTGAACCAGTTCAGGTTCTGCCGCATTCTTCTTTGTTGTATTTTTAGTATCTGACATAATGCCACCTCTTTCATTATTATCTGTTGATTGTATGTATGCTTTACCAATCATAAGTAATTAAAATTATTATATCAGAGCGATTTACTTGTCGCAAGAACACCCGACTTGTTGGTCATTATATTCTATGCCAAACCATATAGTAATATTAGATGCCTGACCACATAAAAGTTCTGTCAAACGCCACGTATTGCACATAAAACACACAAGGCAGCCGCTTCAGCGCGTTTTTATGCATAATTCACGTATGCGCTCAATGAATTGGAGGTAATATGATAACAATACTTAAGACCAGGAGCCACTTATTATTAGCTATTGCTCTGCTGCTATTTTTCGCTCTTATGTTGATTGACCCCCAAAGTGTTTTGGAATCCGGCCGTAAAGCCATAGAATTATGCCTTAATATAATTCTTCCTTCACTTCTTCCGTTCTTTGTAATCTCACGCATTATATTGAATACCGGAGCTATTTACACCATCAGCCGTATATTCAAACCAATCATGAATCCTCTGTTCAACCTCCCCGGAAGCGCAGCGTTTCCGCTTATGGCGGGATGGTTAAGCGGATATCCCGCGGGTGCAAAATATACGATGGATTTATATAAAAAAGGATTACTGTCCCGGGATGAAGCACAAAGAATCCTGCCTTTTTGCAATAATTCAGGCCCATTGTTTATTGTTGGTGCAGTAGGAACGGGATATTTCGGCAGCCCCGAGATTGGAGTCATTATGCTTGCCTGTCATCTTCTTGCCAGTATTACAGTTGGAATCGGGACAGCATTATTTTCACGGAAAAAGGATTATCATCCTTATGACAGGAAAATCGATAATATGCAAAAGCAAACGGAATTTACCGGCCGTATGCTTACCGATGCTATTATTGATTCAACCGGTGTTCTTATGCAGATATCGGGTACGATTATATTCTTCGCCGTTGTCGTTCAAACCCTTGAAACAGCCGGCGTATTTTCGTTCATTGAAAAGATTCTTGCTCTGATAACCGGAGCGTATGACTTGTATTCCGAAGTGGTAAAGGTACTTTTATCAGGCAGTACGGAAATAACATATGGGCTGTATCTTTTAAGCCAGGTTTCCGGTATTCCAATGCACTACAAGGTACTTTTAGCTTCATTTCTATGTGGTTTCGGAGGCTTTTCGGTGCATACGCAGGTAACGGGCCTGTGCCCTCCGGAATTCAAAATGAAAAAGTATGTTTTCGGCAAATTGGTTCATGGCACTATTGCCTCAATTTATACAGGTGTCTTTATGATAAGCAGAACTATTCCCGTAATGAGTTTGGCAACAGGAACACATTATCCTCCGAGGTTTTCTGTATTTCTGTACCTTCCTTACATAATTCTCCTTATATCCGGCATTGTTTGTATTAGCAGGCTTCGGCGAAGGGGTAAGGTACTATAACCTTTGACTGACACCTGTTACGAGTGAAAGGTATCTCTCGCTTCCCGCCCTATTTCAACTCATTCCGGTTCACCTTAATGACATCAAGAGTATCCTCCAGAATTTCCTCAACTTTATTCAGAACATTGTCGGCATATTCCCTTGTTCCGAGGCGAATTTCCCTGGCATTTTTTTTTGCGTTTGTAATAATCACTTCGGCCTGTTCATAAGCCTTGCGACAAATTTCATGCTCATCCACCATTGCCGCGATACGCCCTTCCGCCCCCTGAATAATACTGTCCGCTTCCTGCTGCGCCTCTGCCAATATCTTGGAACGCTCTTCATTAACCCACCTGGCTTGCTTCAGGTCATCGGGCAATTTCAAGCGGATATCCTGAATAATGTCCAGAATTTCTTCCCTGCTCACCATGCATTTTCCGGTGAACGGTAAGGCCAATGCACGTTCAACTGAATCTTCCAATGCTTCCAAAACAGTTAGAATCTCCATTCCTTTTCCCCCTGGTATGATTCGTTATGTGTAGTATATTAATTGGTACTGTATAATAGCCAAACCCAATATTACATATATAAACTATTTTACGTCTTTTTGGTGAATTTCCTGTAAATCCTGTCTATTATAATATCGGGAACCAAATCCTTAATATTACCCCCATGGCTTGCAAGTTCCCGGACAGCGCTTGAGCTCAAATAGGAATAATTGATATTCGTCATCATAAATAGTGTTTCAATATTTGCGTCGAGATTTTTATTAAGCAGCGCCATCTGAAATTCGTATTCAAAATCTGAAACCGCTCTTAATCCTTTTATTATTGTATTGGCTTTCTTTTCTCTCATGAAATCTACCAATAAGCCTGAAAATGTAGCAATTTCTATTTCAGGTCTTCCTGCTAAAATCTCTTTCAGAAAGGATACCCTCTCTTCCATGCTGAAAATCGGTTCTTTACTGCGGTTTTTTAATACCGCCACAATGAGCCTGTCACATATTCCGGATGCCCGGTCTATAATATCAAGATGTCCGTTTGTAACAGGATCAAAACTGCCGGGATAAACAAATATTCGCAATCTTTTATTCCCCTTTCCGGTTTTGCGCGCAAGAAGAATGCAATTTCTTCATTCAAGTACACTCCGCTTTATACTCATCACAAATGAGGAAGGACACAACCGTATCACCATATTCAACCGTTCTTACCTTTTCCAATGCCCCAACCTTATTTGGAACGGTTTCATTCCTGTGATGCTCAATCATCACAATTCCTTTATCCTTTATTATATCATTTTCCGCCAAAAGTTGTACTGTTTCCCGTATAAAATTCTTTAAATACGGAGGATCCATGAAAACAATATCAAATTGAGCCGAATTTCGTCCAAGCTCCTTTAATAACGTGCCGGCCTTTTTACAATACACCTTTGCTTTACCTGATAGATGCGTATGTTCCAGGTTTTCTCTGATAATGCTGCAGCAATTCCTGTCATCATCGACAAAAACAGCGGACTTTGCCCCACGGCTCAATGCTTCGACAGCCAACGCTCCGGTTCCTGAAAACAGGTCTAAAACATCGCTGTCTGGAATAATAGAACTTAATATATTGAACGCCGATTCTTTTACCCTGTCAACCGTAGGCCTGGTATTTATACCTTTTGGGGTTTTCAGCTTCATTCCTCCGGCTTGCCCGGCTATAACACGTATAATGCCAATTCCTCCTTTTATTCCGGCAAAGCCGCCTCAATTCAACGCAACTTCTTTCATTTTCTCCTGGAAATTTATCATGATTTGCCGGTGAAGCCTTCTGTAGTCTTCCCTGTCTTGCAGCTTCTGATGCTTTATTATCTCCGCTGCCGCACTTTGCGCCTCTTTCAGTATTTCCATGTCCTCGTACAAATTGGCTATCTTAAACTCAGGAAGACCATGCTGCCGTATTCCGAATATATCTCCAGGCCCTCTGAGTTCCATATCCTTCTCTGAAATTTTAAACCCATCGTTATGGTTGATCATTATTTCCATACGCTTCTGCGCAATCTCACTGCCGCTCCGGCAGAACATAATACAATAGGACTGATACTCTCCGCGTCCGACACGTCCGCGCAACTGATGAAGCTGTGCCAGTCCAAACCGTTCCGCGTTTTCAACTACCATAACACTGGAATTTGGAACATTTACACCTACTTCAACAACGGTTGTGGATACGAGCACCTGTACCTTTCCTTTTGAAAAATCCCGCATGACACTCTCTTTTTCTTTCCATTTCATTTTCCCATGAATCAGACCTACGGATAATCCCTTCAGTTCCATTTCCCTCAGTTTTTCAGCAAGGGACAAAGCTGCTTCAGCCTCAATAACCTCAGATTCCTCCACCAGAGGACATATGATATAGGCCTGCCTCCCCTCCTGAACCTTCTTTCTGATAAAACGGTAAACACGATCCCTCATGGATTCTCCAACAGCATAAGTCTGGATGGGTTTCCGTCCCGGCGGCAATTCATCGATAATGGAAATATCCAGATCCCCATACAGAATTAGTGCCAGTGTACGGGGAATAGGCGTTGCAGTCATTACCAGAATGTCAGGTGTTGATTTTGTTGCCAGAACCGCACGCTGCTTCACACCAAACCTGTGCTGCTCATCGGTTACTACAAGACCAAGCCTCGCGAAGTTCACATCCTCTTCAAGAAGGGCATGGGTACCGATTATAAGGTTATACTCTTTGTTAAGTATGCCCTCCTTTATCCGTTCCTTCTCTTTTTTTGCTACACTGCCGGTTAAAAGCGTAACTCTTACACCATAATCCTTAAGCATTGGCTCAATGCTCTGATAATGCTGCTCAGCGAGTATTTCTGTCGGAACCATGAATACCGCCTGATAGGAGTTCAACACGGCGAGCAGGATTGCCAATACCGCGACTATGGTTTTGCCCGAACCCACATCTCCCTGAATGAGCCTGTTCATCTGCCTTTTACCGGCCATATCCTTTTCTATCTCGTCATAAACCTTACTTTGAGCACTTGTCAACCGAAAGGGAAGATTATTAATAAACCGCGAAACCTCCGGCTTAATCCTGAATTCTATTCCTGATGAATTTCCCTGTTTTTTCTTTAACTGTAAAAGGCCCAACTGGAGTATCAGCAGTTCCTCAAAAACAAGGCGCTTCCGTGATCTGTCCTTTTCTTCCATACCCGAAGGAAAATGAATATTTTCCAGAGAGAAATTTATTTCTGCCAGGGAGTACTTCTTTCTCAGTTCATCGGGAAGTATGTCGGTCAGTTTGCCTGCTATCATGTCCAGGGCATTCCTTTCAACCATGCGAAGCCAGGTTTGAGTTATTCCTCCTGTTAATGGATATACTGGTTGAATACCCGTTGTCTTTTTGCGGCTGGAGGTGTTTTCTTCATAAATCGGATTTACAATTTCAATAAAACTTCCGGACTTTTTCACTTTTCCGAAAAAAACATATTCGTTCCCCTTACGGATCTGATCCTTAATGTAGTCCTGGTTAAACCAGGTCAGTTTGAGAACACCGGTTCCGTCACCTGCTGCTGCCCTGCAAATCCTTAAGTTCCTTCTGAGCCTGTTCACGGTTACATCAGACAAAACCGTCATGGTAATGGCACATTCATCTCCGTCTTCCAGTTCATGCACTTTCTTTTCCATGGTTCGATCTTCATAATCTCTCGGATAATGGGTTACAAGATCCCCTAATGTAAGTATGCCAAGTTTGGCCAGCGTCTGCGACTTAACCTTTCCAACATGCGGAATCGTACGGATATTTTGATTCAACAATACGTTTATCTCTGTGCCATACAAGGAATTCAACCCTTTCCCTACGTTTATATTAAAGAAAGTCTACCCTATTTTTACTAAAAATGCAATGGATACATGTTTACAAAATATTACACGTCACTTAAACTTGCAATTTATAAAGTTTTTCGAAAATCAAAAAAAACCTTGCATTCCCGAATACTCCTGTGTTAAAATGTTAGTTGCTGTGGTTCGAAAGAACTCATTAGTTTGAAATTTATTGGACGGTATTTATTAATTCAGATATATGATATGCGGGGAGGTGTGTAGCAATGGCAAAATGTGAAATATGCGATAAGGGTCAAAAGTTCGGCATTCAGGTCAGCCATTCACATAAAAGGAGCAATAAAGCCTGGAAGCCCAACATAAGAAAGGTTAAGATGACTATTGATGGGGTAACTAAAAAGATGGCTGTCTGCACAAGCTGCATACGTTCCAATAAAAAATCAATATAATCACAACCGCAAACGGTAACCCCCGGTGTTAATCCGGGGGTTTTTGCTTGGGCATAATCCCTGTTAAACGCTGATCTTTGAAGTTTCAATCCGGTATTAATGAATGTTGAAAACCCTTTTTAACAGACCTCCTATAAATCGAGGCATCTTTACTACTATGATTTTCATCAAGGGCACCTCCAGGCTCGAATTGTTGATACTACCAATATATTCTTAATTACAAAACTTGTGAAAACCAATTTTATGATTTCTATTAAGAAAGAATTACAACTGTATAAAGATAATGTCTTTTATTTTATTTTACTTCATTGTACTGAATATATTTTTTAACCCGAGGAACAAGAATACCTGCGAGCATACCGGTTGCAATTCCTGTTACAGTTCCGGATATGAGGAGAACAGGAAGATAGGAAAAAACCGTTGATGTTCCCAACACAACAGATGCCGCTATAATCTGTCCCGTATTATGAAAGATCCCACCCATAACACCGGCCCCGACGATCCCGAAACCTCTTCCGCTCAATTTCCATATACATGTCATCGCAGCTACACTTAGAATACCTCCTGCCAGACTGAATATTACACTTGCGAATCCGCTGTATAGAAATGATGTTAAAAAAACACGCAGCACTATGATTATAAAAGCCGGAACTGGCCCATACAAGTATAACACAACCAAGGAAACAACATTTGAAAGTCCCAGCTTTATACCCGGAAAAGCAATAGGAATGGGAAATAATCCTTCGATAAAATGAAGAACAATTGCTACAGTTGTCATAAGTGCCAAAAATAATATTTTTCTAAGTCTGCTATGATTCATCATTCTGATACTCCATCAACTACATCCTCTATTCTGCTTCTTATTTCAACCACTACCCTGTTTGGCAGGCAGACTATTGTTTGCCCGTTGTTTTGGATAGGACGGGTATGAACACATATCTGATCCCGGCAGTTTGCTTCAATGATGGAGGCTTTGCCCTCATGAATCCGGATAACATTTATATTTCCGTTTCCATCTTCAACCGTAATCGTCTCTTCATGGCTTAATGGTATGGTTTTGAATTCCTTACCGTCTTTATAGATAACCGCTTCCCCTTCCGCATTATCTTTTTGTATTCCGATAATAGCGAACCATGCGGTCATTGCAAGAAAAAAACCCAGTAATATTATATAAATATCATTCTTCTTCATTATATATCAATCCTCAAATCCTATTTTAAGGTTTATCTTATTCTATCAATTCCTGTTAGTTTCTTCAAATTTTTTTCACGGAACAAAGGTAATGATTAGTACTCTTGCAAATATTTGATTTTTAGTGTATGCCGGTGTATAATTCTGGTATGTAAGCTCGTTCAGCAAAGCTGAGCATCAGGGCTTCAGACCGAAAAACCGCTTTATCTGAAGTTTGCAATCGTAACCCTCAACATATAGAAGTGGGGGCTTAAGAGGAGTTGGCAAATGAAAAAGCTTTCATTCATATTACCTGCTTTTATTCTGTTCATAATTTTCCAATCATCCTGCAGCAGACCCATCACAGGAACTAACCCTGTTAAAGAGTCAAGGTTTCTCATGGATACGATTGTTGAGATAACCTTATATGAGCCGGAAAAAACATCAAAATTACTGCTGAATGAACTTTTTAAGGAAATAAAGTCTTATGAGAATAAATACAGCCGCCATATACCGGACAGTGAGATTTCAAGAATAAATCAGAATCCCAAAAAAGCTGTCGCCGTCTCGGAAGATACTCTTAAGCTGGTTGAAGAAAGCTTGTATTTCAGTCTCATATCTGACGGACTTTTTGATATCAGTATCGGACCTTTGACGGATTTGTGGGACATAAAAAGTGCCGCACCCCGTGTTCCAACCGAGGCAGAAATAGAGAAGGCACTGGGGAAAGTCGGTTATGGCAGTATTTTAACAGATGAAACAAAAAACACTGTTTCTGTTCTTCAGGATGGAATGTCTCTGGATACCGGAGCAATTGCTAAAGGCTTCATTACCGATAAACTGGTTAAATATCTGGAGGAGAGGAGAATTCAATCCGCACTTATTAATTTAGGCGGCAATCTGTATCTATACGGCAGCAAACCGAACGGTTCCGCCTGGAATATAGGAATACGTGATCCCTACGGCCTGCAGGGGGAATATGTCGCAACGGTTGAAGTAAGTAATATGTCAGTTGTAACATCAGGTATTTATGAACGTTTTTTTGAAATCGATCAAAAACGGTATCATCATATACTGAATCCTAAGACAGGTTACCCTGAAAACAATAATTTGGCTTCCGTATCCATCCTTTCACCGTCATCCACTCTCGCGGACGGTTTGTCCACAACTGTTTTCCTCCTTGGTTTGGAGAACGGAACGGCTTTTATTGATAGCATGGAGGAAGCAGAAGCCATATTTTTAACAAAGGACAGGAAAATATATTTTTCATCCGGAATAAGAAAAGGTAAAATACCCTTTCACCTTACAAATAAAGAATTTACCATAGTAACACAAACAGAGTAAACTCGTTCAGCAAAACTGAATACCGGAGGTTCAGATGGAAACTCTGCTCCGTCTGAATTTTATAACAGCTTATTCATTCGCTCATCACGCCAGGTGCTCTATTAATATCTTAATCCCGATACCTATTAGAATAACAGCGCCTATCCTGTCAAGATATTTCCGAAAACGTGCGTACTGTGTCATCCAGCATCCCAACAACACACCGGCAAAGGACAAAACAAGGGTAATTACCCCTACGTATATGGATGGTATCATGACAGGATAGCCTAACGCGGATAAACTGATTCCGGCGGCAAACGCATCAATGCTCGTTGCCAGCGCGAGAGTCAGCATCAGTTTTAAACTTGTTAAATCCATTGGTTCAGGGTTTTTTTCCATGGATTCCTTCCACATTTTTGCCCCGATTAGAGTAAGCAGAAGAAAAGCAATCCAATGATCCACTGGTTCAATGAATGTTCGGAATGTAAACCCCGCCAGCCAACCCGCGGTAAGCATCCACCATTGGAAAAAGCCGAAAAATATCGCTGCTTTAAGCGCATTCCGGTTTCTTTTTTCAATAACACACAACCCGCAGGATACGGAAACAGCAAAGGCATCCATAGCCAGCCCCACTGACATAAGGACTATAAAAACAAAATCCATAATTATACCACCATGCAACTTCAACCTTTAGTAAGGCTTTGTCCAATAATTTAATCATATTAATACATTTAAATAAATATTTCAATACATCCAGTAATATTTTTAAGAGTGTTTGAGCGATGTTTTAAATTTTCAGTTACTATTCAGGGATGATACATCTCAATCCGAAACGCCTTGCTGTTTTAACTAAAAAGCCAAAAATAATAAAAAGGAAGATGCAATCCTGCAAATCTCCCGCAAACACAGCGACAAATGATGGAAAGGAAATAATATATCAGGATATTTTATGTGCTCTTTTATAATTTGAAATAATCTCAATATACCTGCCATTTACTTCATCAACAATGTCTTCCCAATTACGGGCTATGGTTAATTTCGCCTTTTCACCTATTTTTTTCAGTGCCGTTTTGTCCTCAATTACCTGTATAATTTTATTGGCATAAGATATTGAATCATTGTCACTTAGCAAGCCGTTAACATTATCAACAACTCCTTCGGCAGCATTGCTTCTTGCTATTACAAGAGATGGGGTTCCCACTGCCGCAGCTTCCTGCACAACAATAGGAGCGTTGTCATAGACGGATGGAAAAAGAAATAAATCCGCCCTGGCAAACAGGGAACGTAAATAATCCCTGTCAAGTATATTCCCAAGAAATTTTACTCTATCATCAAGCCCAAGTTTCTTTACATAACTCATCAGTTCTTCACGGGCATAACCATCTCCGGCAAAAAACATTCTGTAGGAAACTCCCTTTTGGGCTACCCTGTAAAGAGCATCAACCAAGAGTTTTGTGTTCTTTTGCCATATATGCTGGCCGACGAACAAAAAAACCATATCATCTTTTTGAATATTCAATTTTTTCTCGGTTTGATCAATCAAATCTATAATATTCTCCGGTACCACAAAATCACTGCCGTTAGGTATTACCTCAACACTTCCCTTATACCCGTATTCCCGGAGGGTATCAGCAGCACCCTTGCTTACGGTCCATACCTGATCCACATGGTTATAGAAATCTATAACCATCCTTGTACAGATTTTTGCAAAGGCGTCTATCTTAAGAACCTGTTTGAAATCGTCATAAAATTTTGAATGAAATGTCGCTATAATAGGAATATTCTTTTTTCTCGCGATTTGCTGTGCAATTGCTCCCGAGGTAAATGGACTGTGGACGTGCACAATATCAAAAGGAATATTTTTAATCGTGCTTCTGAAGTTAATATCTAAAAGTTCCAGTCCAATCCGGTATGGATGCCGGCTTTTCAAGGGAATTGAGTAATACCTGAGTACAGGAAATTCTTCCCTGTCTATATAACCAGGATAAGCCGGTGTTGCAACATAACACTCTCCGTACTTGTTATCAAGCCAAAAAGCATAATTCTTAACTACATTGGTCACTCCGTCCATAACAGGCGTAAAGGCGTCATTAAACTGCCCTGTTATCAACTTTTTATCCATATTATCACTCCAAATGTGACAAATTTTACTTATATAAAATAAAAAAAGTTTTTAGGACAAATGGTTACTCTTAAGTGAGGCATACTTTTTTCATTTTATGCTGCACATGTGCCTGTCTTGGCTATGCCAAAACAAAAGGCACGTGCATCAGTTCATGTCTATATATGTTGAATTTTAAATTCAACATATA
The DNA here is from genome assembly GCA_964610205.1 of uncultured Oscillospiraceae bacterium. GTDB lineage: Bacteria > Bacillota > Clostridia > DSM-8532 > DSM-8532 > CAZSVI01. Next base: position 10,851 of record CAZSVI010000045.1, on the reverse strand, counting down.
TAAATGCTTTCTTTATCATTATATACGGTATATATCGAAGATAGTCTGTTTATGAATATTCATTATTATAGCACATCCGACAAAAACATCAAATATTGTATCTATCCGTATATCTCTAGGTAATCAACGCTCCACAGAATTTGGCCCCCTCGTTCTCCACTTTTTGAATCCGCGTTTTAAAACACCTCTCCAAATCACTGACTTTCATATCATCCAGAAAGAGTTCAGTTCCTGATTTAAACATCGAGGCCGAAAGCAGAAGCTTATTTCCCAAAGGCTTGCCCAATAGCTGTGTTTTTAAATCACCTCCGGTAATTAATCCTGTAACAGTAACAGTATTGCCAAAAAAACAGTTTTCTATCGGATAAACGAGAATATTTAAACCTTTAAAATGGTTTTCTGCCTGTTTTGCCAATTTCAGTATTATTGAATAAGCCAGCGTTCCTGTTGCAATACTGACAGTTCTTTGAACCTCTCGTTTTTCTTCTGACAAAAGGGCATCCTGAAATTCCCGTGTAAAAGCGGCTGCCATTCCCACACCATTTTCAATTTGCGGAAAGTCTTCATATTGCTCATAACCCGGCAGCTTGATGTCTGACATCAGATACCACTCATCCGAAAGATATACCCTTCTGCTTCCTGTTTTATTAACAAACAACCTTTGCCATTCTTCCACCTGATGTATTACAGAAAGGGCCGAAGTTTTATCGAATGCTTCCAAATAAGGAAGCTCCTCACGGAAGCGGGTCAGACCTACCGGAACCACGGATATACTGTTTAGTCCGGGTATTAGTTCTGTTAAATCTTCAAGTGTTCTATCAAGTTCGGTTCCGTCATTCACACCTTTGCACAGAACAATCTGTGTATTAATAATAATCCCGCTATCTTTAAGAAATTTCATATCTTTAATGATATTTCGCGCAAACCGGTTTCCAAGCATAAATATTCTTAATTCCGGATTTGTTGTATGCACTGATATATTCACCGGGGACATCCGGTACCTTACTATTCTTTTAAGTTCCTTCGGGTTCATGTTTGTCATTGTTATATAGTTACCGAACAGAAAAGACAGCCGGATATCGTCATCTTTATAATAAAGAGATTCCCTCATCCCATGCGGAAGCTGATCAATAAAACAGAAAATACACTTGTTCCGACAGCTTCTTTCCCCGTCAAGCAAAGGTTTTTCAAAACAAACGCCTATGTCCTCCCATTGATCTTTTTCAATATCAACTTCAATTGTATTGCCATCGGTTTTCAGGATTTCTATAAGTACTTTCTCTTCCGCAGACAAGAAGCGGTAATCAAAGACATCCTGTATGAACTGCCCGTTTATTTTCAAAAGGCAATCACCCGCTTCAATCCCAACTTCTTCAGCAATACTTCCTTCAATTACTTCCGAAATTTTTGTATGTTTCATTTCTCCCTCTTGAATGGACATAAAATTTTCTGAAAAAAATAGTAGCAGCCAGTGCTGCTACTTTCTTTTAACACTTCATTTCTTTTATGCGTTTACTTTTAATACTTCTTTTCCATCATAATAACCGCATTCCTTACAAACCCTGTGCGGTATTTTTAAAGAATGACACTGGGAACATGTAACCAGCCCAGGCGCAGTCAATTTAAAATGCGTTCTTCTTTTATTCCTTCTTTGTTTGGATACTTTTCGCTTTGGTACTGCCATTTATAACACCTCCATTCCGGTTTTTCGGGTTATTCTGCCGTATCGGCATGTTGATGATCATATAATTCTTTTAAAGCGGCCAGTCTCGGGTCAATGGGCTGATCATCAGCACAGCCGCATGCTTTACCGGTGACGGGTTTTCCGCATTTGGGACATATAACTGCACAATTCTGCCTGCACCTATGATGCATTGGAAAGGCCAACATAATACTGTCTGAAAGGATTTTATCCAGCAAAAGACAGTTCCCCTGATAGAAATAATGGTCTTCGTCTATGCTTAATTCCCGAGCCTGTTTTGCTTCAGCCAATACCTCTTCTATCATGACATTAATTGTTTCTTCCAAAGGAGCAGCGCAAAAATCACACTGAGTTTTATATTTACATTCCGTTTTCCCTTTAAGATAAAGCAATCCGTTGATATTTACCAGGATTCCTTTAAACGCAACGGGCTCTGCAACCCTTATCCCGCCATATACATCCTTCAGATCATCAATTATGCCGGATTCATTAATTTCAAGTTTTGCGCCTGCCGTTTTAACAACCGCAGATATATCAATTTTCATAGACCCTCCGGCAATATAATAATATAGTTCTAAAAAGCCAACAAACTACATTATAACTACTGCATGTGCTTTTGTCAACGAGTAGTGGACTTAAAATTATCAGCCGAAGGCATCCGAAACAGGCCCCGCAGAAAGTATGCTTTTAGACCATGAACAGTAACGCTGTGTTGCAATTTTTCACTCATATAAAGGGAAACGGGAGGTCAATTGCTCTACCGTATGAATAACGGATTCCTTGTTTTTATCAAAATCTGTCAGAGTCATAGCTATCAATTTTCCGATTTCCTTCATCTCAGCTTCTTTCATTCCCCTGGTGGTGACAGCCGGCGTACCGATCCTGATTCCACTGGTTACAAAAGGGCTTTTAGTATCAAAGGGAACCCCGTTTTTATTTACCGTAATAAAAACCTCATCCAGAAGATGCTGCGCTTCCTTTCCGGTAATATTATTATTTGTCAGATCAACTAAAAACATATGGTTGTCCGTTCCCCCGGAAACAATATTAAATCCATAATCAATAAGAGACTGTGCCAGAACTTTCGCATTAATAACAATTTGCTTCTGATATTCTTTAAAGCCGTCTGAAAGGGCTTCCCTGAAGGAAACAGCTTTGGCTGCAATAACATGCATCAAAGGCCCCCCTTGAATACCGGGGAAAATTGCCCTGTCAATATCCTTTGCGTACTTTTCCCTGCATAGAATCATACCGCCTCTTGGGCCACGAAGGGTTTTATGTGTGGTGGTGGTCGCAAAATCGGCATAAGGTATTGGGCTCTGGTGCAATCCGGCTGCAACAAGGCCGGCTATGTGAGCCATATCCACCATTAGGTATGCCCCAACCTCGTCACATATTTCCCGGAAGGATTTAAAATCAATTTCCCTGGAATAAGCACTTGCTCCGGCAATAATCATTTTCGGCCTGCTGTTCTTTGCTATCACCCTTAATTCGTCGTAATCAATATGGGCATTGTCTTTCCGAACTCCATAGGGAACCACCTTGAAATACTTACCCGACATGTTAATAGCCATACCATGACTTAAATGTCCTCCATGGGTCAGATCCATACCCATAAAAGTATCTCCCGGATTCAATACGGCAAAGAAAACCGCCATATTAGCCTGAGCTCCCGAGTGTGGCTGAACATTGGCATGCTCTGCTCCAAATAATTCTTTAGCGCGTTCAATCGCAAGATTCTCCACAACATCAACATACTCACACCCACCGTAATAACGCTTACCGGGATATCCTTCAGCGTATTTGTTTGTGAGCGGAGTACCCAATGCTTCCAGAACATTCTTACTGACAAAATTCTCAGAAGCGATGAGTTCTATTTTCTTCCGCTGCCTGTCCACCTCGTCATATATGGCCTGTGCAACCTGAGGATCTATTTGTTCAATGCCTGTTAATCTCATTTTTCCTGTCCTCCATGGTAAATCAGTATAACAATTATCCGGAATGTTCTTAACAAATTATACGGCCTTATACCGAATCTGTCAATCTGCGTCGGTTTTTGTCAGGGTATTCTCTTTTCGGGTTCTGGAAATATACATCATGGTAATCAGCCTCTGCCGTATCAATAAAACAATAATTTCAAGAAAGGATATCACAAATAGTGACAACAAAACATTAGAACCAACTGTAACCATTCCGGTAATGACATTCAAAAATACAATAAATATAATGTTTCTGCCAACCATAAACCTGTTTCCTTCCGTGAGTTTCCACGTCAAACCAAAATTTCTGAATATTCCGACACCGGTATCCAGAAAAGTAATGTCTTTAAAAATAAAAATAACCTGTATTATAAACCATCCAATAAAAGGAATTACAATAAGGAAATACATTATCGGAACGATTAACGCCATCATGGATGTTAAAAGCAACAATACCACAAACAACATACCGGCAGCAATATAAAAAAGTAAACTGAAACCAATAAATCTGGGCATGGCTCTTATAAACTTACTCATATATAATTTCAGTGAAACCTCTGAACCTTCCAAATCTGATAAATACGCTCCCAGATAAAAGAAGGCCATCAGCATCATAATAATTTGCTGTATGGCTAAAAGACCCATGATACGGAACATCAGCGTTATCATTTGAATATACTCTTCAGAATAGGGAATTTTCATCAATGCTTCCATATTCAAGGGATTTGTGAATACATCCTTATAAGTATTCATCAATTGCTGCTGGTAAATGGATAATTCGGCAACGAAGGGCTGCAAAACAACACGCATACCGAAAGAAACTGCAAGAAGCAGTATAAAAAGCACCTGGGGTACGCCCTGTACCTTAAGTTCGTAAAACTTCATCATGCGTTTGAAGTAATATGTAAAATGTCGAATTGTTCCTGGTGTCTGCATATTTTCACATCTTTTCTTTCATCTGTTTTATTTCAAATTCGGTAAGATAACGCCATTCTCCTGGTTTCAGCCCACCCAGCGACAGGCTTCCGAAGGCGATCCTTTTCAGCCTTATAGCAGGATGGCCTATAGCCTCACACATTTTTCTTATCTGACGATTTCGGCCCTCATGAATAGTTATCTCCATTTTTGTTTTGTCCTTATAGTGCTCCAATATCTTGATATAAGCCGGAGCCGTTGTATAATTCTCAATACGTATGCCGGTTTCCAGCTTTTTTATTGCTCCCCCGGACGGAAATCCTTCCACAGTTGCAATATAGACTTTTATAATTTCATGACCCGGATGCATCATTCGATAAGCCAGTTCTCCGTCATTGGTTATAAGCAACAGGCCCGAACTATCATAATCCAGCCGTCCGACGGGATAAATACGTTCATCAATTCCCTTTACCAAATCCAAAACGGTATTTCTTTCTTCCGGATCATGAACTGTTGTAACGTATCCCTTTGGTTTATGCAGGATAATGTACACCTTTTTCTTTTCCAGCTTAACCGGTTTGCCGTAAACTTCAATGTTATCCCCGGCAGAAACGGTTGTGCCCATTTCTGTGACAACTGTGCCATTCACCTTAACTTTACCGTCACGTATATATTCTTCGGCTTTTCTTCGGGATGCCACACCGCAATGTGCCAAGAATTTCTGAAGCCTGAATGTTTCCGCTTTCATCCCCTGCCTTACTCCTGTTTATTTGTTATTATACCCGGCTTCAATAAAAATAATTAAAAAGCCGATGATCTCAAAATCGCTGTTTATTATGAATAGGGTTTTATGTAATGATTCCTTACACAATTATAACATAGAGCCGTAAAGCTGCAAGAACAATTTCTCCATATAAGGTCAAAACACACTTTTACGAAAAATAAAAATGCCACCTGCCCTGATATAACGTGTAGTTAGGAACAGGACAGGCAGCACAAGATAACTGATTTAAAATGGCTTAATAAATTCTGGCAATCTGGTATTCAGTTTTATTCTTCTCGAAGCCGGTTGCTTCTCCGTAACATCTCATTACCGCATCATATGTGGTATCTATTGTAACCCATTTCCCGTTTATTAAAACTTCATTCCATGCATGGTATCCGTCCACATTTTCCGAATACCCCTTTACCAGCTTTGCCGGAATTCCCTGGCTTCTTAACATTGATGCAAACAAAGCTGAATAATCGTAACAAATTCCCTTCCCTGTTTCAAATGTATCTTCAACATTCGGAACGTATATAGCTTTCAGTGAATCTGTTTTTTTGTAATCATAATCTATGTTGGCTACAATATAATCATAAATAGCTTTTACCTTTTCGTCTTCCGCTGTCAGCTTGCGGGTTAACTCTGATGCTTTAAATACTGCGTTCATGTCCGAATTCCATTTAATATTCTGTATCGACTGAAGATATACTTCGGTTTCCGAACATAAATTTACATGAATCGTCGCAGTTCTCAGCACTTTATATTTTGTTCCGGTAACATTCTCCAGAACACTGACCGTGTAGTTACCGCTTCCGCATTGCAAAGGAAAATACTCTGTTCCCGAACCAAAATAATCATAATAGTATTGTTCGGTTCCCTTTGAAATCATTACCTTATAACGCATACCCTCCTCTGCCTGATATGTAATTCCCACAATACCTTCATCCGCTCTTCCGGTATCCAGATAAATATCCGAAGCATATACGTTAAGACCGTATATAGCAAGAAAAAGAAGCACCGTTATCGAAGCGATGGTTTTTTTCATAAAAAATCTCTCCCTTCGGTAGCCAGGCTGCCATTGCTTTCGCATTAGGCCCTTTAGCTTTGCGTCTCTGCTTTTCAGCAGGTTTGCCGTTATCGGTGAAAAGATTCACTTCGATTAATTCCCTATTTAGTTGTCACTTACTTCAAATAATACTCCTTCTCCTGTATAAGCTGAACCAAATCTCATTATACTATGCCGCAAAAAACTTAATGCTGTTTATGCGTTTTAAAATCAGTTCAACTGCTAATTTTAAGATTAAAAAAACCCCCAATTTCGGCGGCCAGGCTGCCATCGCTTTCGCATTAGGCCCTGTAGCTTTGCGCCCCTGCTTTTCAACAGGTTTGCCATTATCGACTGAAAGTCGCTTCAATCTTTATTTATCTTACAATAACCATTATACACCAGTTTTAACTTTTGTCAAGCATAATTTGTTATACTATGTACCGCTTGTTTGAGGAAACTGATCCCACCCCATATATAGGCAGGATAGGGATCATCTTTAAACCCGGTTATTAAACAGAATTTAAATTTAATCCCTTCATTAACGTCCTATATTATATTACCCTATAATAATGTTTGTTAAACATTTTTTTAAAGTTTTTTGGTAATAACAACAGAAGCAATTGCTGCCCACTATCCCTGCTCTATTTCCTTAGCCAGGCGTTTTCCAATTTCCTTTAAAAATTCCTTTGTATTCACAACCTTTTTTTCAGGCAGTTCAGATAAATTCGCCAGATCCCCGGTCATGATTCCTTCTTCTATTGTTCTTTTCGATGCTTTTTCCAGCTTATCGGCAAACTCAACGAGTTCGTTCAAACCGTCCATTTCTCCCCGCTTTCTTAGAGCTCCGGTCCATGCGAAAATAGTTGCCATTGCGTTTGTTGATGTTTCTTTTCCCTCGAGATGTTTGTAATAGTGCCTCTGAACCGTACCATGAGCCGCTTCATACTCATAATAGCCCTCAGGAGAAACCAATACCGACGTCATCATTGCCAGACTTCCAAAGGCAGTTGCCACCATGTCTGACATAACATCACCGTCATAATTCTTGCAGGCCCATACAAATCCACCATCCGAGCGGATCACCCTCGCAACGGCATCATCGATCAAAGTATAAAAATATGTGATACCTGCTTTTTCGAAAGCTTCATTATATTCAGAACCATAAATCTCCTGAAATACATCCTTAAATCGGTGATCATAGGTCTTTGAAATTGTGTCTTTTGTGGCAAACCACAAATCCATATTTTGATCCAGGGCATAATTAAAACACGCTCTTGCAAAGCTTGCAATTGACTTGTCGGTATTATGCATACCCATTATAACACCCGGCCCCTCAAAGGAGTGTAACAGATTCCTTGTTTCCCTTCCATTCCGATCGGTAAAAACCAATTCTGCCTTTCCTGGCATATTTACATACATTTCAGTATTTTTGTATATATCACCATAGGCATGGCGGGCTATGCATATAGGTTTTGTCCAGGTTCTTACCGAAGGTTTTATTCCATCAATAAGAATTGGCGCCCTGAATACCGTACCGTCAAGTATGGCACGTATAGTACCGTTGGGACTTTTCCACATCTTTTTAAGATCATACTCGGTAACCCTTGCCGCATTTGGTGTTATAGTAGCGCATTTCACCGCTACACCATATTTCTTTGTAGCTTCCGCCGCGTCAACTGTAACCTGGTCTTCAGTTTCATCCCGACAGGCAAGGCCCAAATCGTAGTATTCGGTTTTTAAATTAATATATGGAAGTATCAATTCATCTTTTATAAACTTCCAGATAATACGGGTCATTTCGTCCCCGTCCATTTCAACCAGGGGCGTTGTCATACCTATTTTGCGCATATTGCTTCTCCTTGCTTTTTTTGTAATTCGGTAAGTATGTAATTTAATTTATATTATAAGGCAATAAATATTGATGTCAAGTTGAAAACTTGAACGCACTACAAGCTTCGACCCGTTAACCGGGCCTCGCGTATGGTAACATTTCAGATAAAGGCAGCGGATGGTTTATCAGCTTAACCCCACTATACGCTTTGAAGTTTTTTTACTCTGGCCTGAATGGTACTCTTCTGGCTATCACTGGGATTACATGCTAATGCCTTTTCATAGCATTTTAACGCATTTGCCTTGTCCTTTATCTGGTAATGGGCATATACATCTCCCAGGGCTATCCAGTAGGCGGCGGCAGTTGGCACTTTACTGGTAAGTTTCGCGAATACCTCTTTTGATTTCGTAAGCTCCCCCAAGGAATAATATGTCCAGCCCAATGAATTCCACACACTATAATCATCCGGTTGAATAACCAGAAACTTTTCATAATAAAGCTTTGCGCCAGTATGGTTTCCGATAGATGCATAGTATCTTGCAAGTTTCAACATGGCTCCGGCATGGGACTCATCCATTTTTATAACCTCAAGAAACAGCCTCTCAGCCTCTTCGATACGGCCATTGTTATATGCCTCTACCGCCCTGTCATAACAAACAGCGGGGCTGGTGACCTCCATAGCCATAACAACCATGTTGTTTTGCTGATCATAATCAACCTTTCCCCCAAATATTTCAGTTATAAACCTGGCCGGAACATGTGTACGATTGTTCCGGACACACACAGGTGCCGGTAATTTGCTGTAAAATCCGTTTATCCTTACAATGTCACTTTTATCCCACATTTCAATCCTGATATCACCCTTTGATGCCCATAATGTACCTGTAGCCGCATCCCAACCTACTTCCGCTCCCAAAGCCTCCATAATTCCCCTCATTGGAACCATTGTTGTGCTGTTTTCAAAATATGGATCAGTATCAAAAAACACCTCCATGCCATTTAGCTCGATCCGGATAGGCCTTGTCTTTTTCTTTGTAATTACAATAGCATTCCCGATTTCCCTGCTAGACGAAGTAATGCTTATCCCGTTAAAAAACAAACCTGAGGAGTTGCCCCCATCCAGATTCATGGCATTAACCGCATTCATGCTTTTTAATATTTGGGCAAGATCAGAAAGGCTTATCTCTTTTACCGTACCAAGTACAAGAATATTACCCTCCATTTCTCCGATAAAGCTTCTGTTAGCCGGGCTTGATAAAAACTTCTCATCGGTATAGCCTTCTCGTTCAGCATTTAGAACAATTTCACCGTTTTGAAGAAGCATTGGACCGGCACCCAGGGTTGTACGCATATGGGACCATTTTATCGGCTCTCCCTTAGCGCCCCCGTTTTGGTAATCTATTCTGCTGTATTGTATCTTATAATCTACCGCATCCCCTATTTTAAACTGGGAATAATAAACCTTTGCTCCGAATACAAGAGTATACCCGTCACTATAGATGGGACTGACACCTTTTCTTATATCCACAACTTTTTTATTTCTTACGACAATGGCCGTTTTATTGCCGGCGTCAATACTATTCCCAAAATCGGGAGTGTATAGAATATTCGCATCCGCTCTCGAATATATCTGGTTAATACCCCAAACACTCCAGTTATAAGGGTATTCCCAATTCCCATTTATTGATCCGGCAATACTGGTGAAAGTATGGTCAAATTCTATCAGGTTGCCGGCAGTAAACCCAATGGATGACCCGGCATTACTGATAAAGGCATTCCTTCCCTGTATTTGAATGTCTCCTACGGGCTGAAAATCAGAATACGCGTTGAAAAATGTTCCGTTAATAGCCGCCACTATTTCAGTTTCGCAGTCTTCAAGCTGTAAGGCAATGTTCTCGAGTGTATCAACCTTTCCGATTCTTCCTTTTGCAAGGGCTGCTTCAGCACGATAGACAGGGTCCTTTAAATCTATCCATACCGCATTTACGTCCCATGTTTTTCCATTAAATTGAATCCGGATAGTATCGGCATACGCACTTCCCTGAGCGGAAACAATATTTGAGAATATAAATATCAAAAAAACTATAAATAACATAAACAGGAACTTTTTCAAATTATATACCATATCCTTAATCCTCGTCAAAATGCTTATAATAAAACAATACCATATTTTCTCAATTGCACAATAGTTCTCCTGAACTATTTGTTTTAATCATATTACAATATTCAGACTAATTGTACCAAAAAAACAAATAATAAAGTTTTATGCTATATAATTTTAACATCTTTGTAACATTGACTTAATTTAACGGATTTTGTTGCAGTCTGTAATTTTCCTGATAGCAACCATGCGGAATGAAGGGTTGAATAACCCCATGATATGACGAGCATTGTCTTTTCATTATTTTTCATAATGGATTTTTTCTGTTATATAAAATGAAAAAAGTAATTGGAATGAATTGATACTGAAGAAGTTACCTCTTTTTTCATTTTATATTGCGCATGTGCCGTTTTGCTTGCAAAAATTTCGGTACGCGCTCAATTCACTTGTGCTATATATATAATTCCTCTAAAAAAGTTTGTTTTTTTTGCAAACTTTTTCGCTCTAAG
>CAZSVI010000044.1:0-26955 GCA_964610205.1 uncultured Oscillospiraceae bacterium | reverse complement strand
CATAAAGTCCCATATATCAAGGCGAAAACATGGACCACAGATGCTTTTTATAGAGGAACCAGAGAAAAGGTTGAATTACGGCGTTCAGAAGGTTTACTAACCGACTTAGCGAATTGGCAAAACAAAGTTCAAATGTTACACTAGTAAACAACGATAGTGTTGTCTGATTCCAACCTATTGCTTAAAGAAAGTATTAACGCTGTAAAGAAGCAATAACCATAGTTATACACTGCACCGCAATATTCATTGTTGGGAGGAAAATTAAATGGTAATTGAGGAGGCTCAGTTTTGCGATTTAGAGGACATATTGTCTCTGCAAAAGTTGGCTTTTCAGAGCGAAGCTAAATTATTTAATGATTATTCGATAACTCCATTAACACAGTCTCTGGAAAGCATTGAGGAAAATTTTAAGAACAATCTGTATTTAAAAGCCGTACATGATGGTAAAATTCTTGGTTTAATAAGAGCTTTTGAAAAAGAAAATATTTGTTATATTGGAAGATTAATTGTACATCCAGACCACCAAAATAAGGGGATTGGTAAGTCATTAATGTATCATATTGAAGAGCTTTTCAATGGTTGTATGATGTATTCATTGTATACTGCGAAAAGAGTCTCTAAGAATTTATATTTCTACAATAAACTGGGATATAGTATTGTCGAGGAAGAAAAAGTCAACGAAAAATTGACTTTTGTGTTTTATAATAAGAATAATTGCATGTTCTGAAATTCGATGGAAAGGAAAAAGATGATCACAGTAGATTAATACAATTTGATGAGAAGCTTGAAAAAACTAAAGTCAGGAAGAAAGGAGCAGTCATGATAAAAATAGGCTGTTGTGCCAATATGGTTGCTAAGGAACCGGGAGGTTTAGGAATTGAGATAATAGATAATATTGATATTATGAGATATGATTATATTGAACTATCTCTTTCTCATGTGGCTGGTATGGATGAAGATGAATTTTCAGTTTTGCTAGAGAAAATCTCATCATCCCGTATCCCCTGTGAAGCATGTAACAATTTTTTCCCTAAAAACATTAGATTAACGGGTGATAAGGCAGATTTAAAAGTAACCCTGTCATATGTTGAACACGCGCTTTCAAGGGCGGCAAGGCTGGGTGCCAGTATAGTAGTGTTTGGTAGTTCAGAGGCCAAAAATGTTCCTGATGGTTTCTCCGGAGAAAAGGCCTGGGATCAGATAGTTAAATTACTGAAAGAGATAGATGAAATAGCAGGGAGATATGGGATTACAATTGTTATTGAGGCTTTGAACCGAATAGAAAGTAATCTTATAAATACGGTAAAGGAAGGATATAATCTTGTAAAAGACGTTAATCGGAGCAACATAAGATTATTGATCGACTATTATCATATGATGGTAGAGAAGGAAGATTTACGTATAATAATTGAGGCAGGAGAGTACATAAAACATGTTCATATTGCAAGATTACTTGGCAGAAGTTATCTTTTAACCGGAAATGAATGTAACTATAATACTTTTTTTTATAATTTAAAAAAAATTAAATACGAAGGCAGAATTAGCATTGAAGGTTATACACAAGATTTCTTAAACGATGCGGAAAAAGCATTGAATTTCATCAGACAAAATGTAAATTGAATAAGAAATATGGAAAATGGTATATATTCTGAAATGAAAAAAGTATGTAAATTTTCTTAATATTATCATAATACAAATCAGATTAATTATTATATGTTAAAATATGTAATGTAAATACTTTAAATTTACATTAACATTTTACACGATAATTTGTTGACTTTATACAAAAAAACATATATACTGATAGAAGAAATTATATTTTACTGTATAATAAATACCTAATAACACCTTTTTATGCTTTATAAACAATTGAATATTTAATGTAAATAAGGTGAAAAATTTGATTAAAACTATGATAATATCACCCGGTAAAATCCAATACATAAATGCAGATATTCCAGAATGTCATGATAATGAAGTCCTGATTCATGTTTTGTATGCTGGTATTTGTGCTTCAGATATTCAAGTATATCATGGTTTGCACAAATATGTTACATATCCGTTGGTCCAAGGGCATGAAGGAGTAGGTGTAGTAAAAAAAGTTGAAAATCATGTAAAACATATAGTGCCCGGAGATATCATATGCGTACAACCTCAGATCGTCTGCAACAACTGCTTTATGTGTTCATTGGGGCATGTAAATATATGTGAGAACTTAAAACACTTTGGAATCAGCCGTGAAGGTCTGTTTCAAGAATATGTTGTAATTCCTGCATGGAATGCTGTAAAACTTCCCGGGGGAATACCTTTAAAAAAGGGTGTACTGGTAGAACCTGCTGCAATTGCAATGAATGCAATAAGAAAAGGCAGAGTCAAAAAGGATGATCGCATTTTGGTTATTGGTGCTGGAATTATAGGAAATCTGGTTGCTCAGATTGCACAGTATCTTGGAGCAGAAGTAATCCTGACTGATATTCAACCAAAGAAACTTGAATTAGCAAAAAAGCATGGAATAAAAGGTGTTATAAATACTCTTCACACTAATGTTGCAGACGAGATAAAACACTGTTACGGCATACAAGGAGCAACTGTAGTTTTTGACTGTGCAGCAATACCATCAGCGTTCAAACAGGCATTAGAATGTATGTCTATGGCATCCAGAATTGTAATTGTGGCTAACTACAAAGTACCTATTGAGTTCGACATGCCTTCTATACAACGAAAAGAGATTGAATTATTGGGTGTAATGGGATGCTCCAGACAGGATTTCTTGGATTCTCTGGATGTGATTTCCAAAGGGGCAATTGATATTTCCGGATTTATAAGCAGAGAATTTCCACTGGATAAACTACAGCAGGCATATAAATATATAGATTCTAGTCCTGATACCATGAAAGTATTACTTAAAACAAATGAAGCCGCTAAAAATTACTGAAATGAAAGCCAGAGATAATATTAATGCAGATAGATATATAGTAATTAAGCAGAAAAAATACTGTTGATTATTCTATAAAGAGAGGATAAGGCGTATGAGTATAACAATAAATGATGTAGCAAGGGAAAGCGGAGTTTCAATTGCTACGGTGTCAAGAGTTTTAAGCGGTAAAAATAGTGTCAGTGAAAAGACCTTTACCCTTGTAATGGAAACTTCAAAAAAACTGGGATATAAACCAAAAAAGACCAAGGAGACAAAAAATTCAAAGAAGAAAGTTATGTTAATTGTCGGTGATATCATGAATCCGTTTTACCTGGAAATCATTCAGGGAATAACGGATGTTCTTAACCCGATAGGTATCAAAATAGCAATCTTTTATAGCTACAATGATCCGAAAATTGAAGAGAACTATGTAAGCTTTGCACAGGAAGATAATTATAATGGCATAATTATGATAACTGCAACAGAAACAGTAGCCCTTATTGAATTACTTAAGAAAAACGTGTGTCCGGTTGTTCTGGTAAACCGATTTATTCGTTCCATGGATTTAGATGCCGTATGCATAGACAATGTTCGCGGTGGATATATGGCAACTGAATATATGGTAAAAAATGGACACAAAAAGATCGCTCATCTTGCAGGACCGAATAATTCCACAACGAGTATAGACCGCTTGAGAGGCTATATGAATGCATTGAATGATTGTGGATTAGAGATAAATAAGTCAGCTATATACACTGGAGATTTAAAGAGGGGTTCAGGAGAAAAATTTGGTGAGTATTATATTGAGAAATTGCGTGATTACAGTGCGGTATTTTGTGCAAACAATCTTATGGCGGCCGGATTTATCGATGAGATATCAAAATATGGCTTAAAGGTGCCGGATGATGTAAGCGTGATTTGTTTTGACGACACTCCGATATCAACGGAAAGCCCTGTAAAAATGACTACTGTTTCAAAAGAACCTGATGTTATGGGACAGGTTGCTGCAGAAATAATGACTAGTGTATTTAAGGATCCAAAAAGGACCTTAAAACGCAAAATAGTATTCCCGCCGGTATTGAATGAACGCTGCAGCGTGAAGAATCTCATAAAAGAACCAATTAAATGACTGTGAATGATAGGGATTAAAAAAGATAGCCTGAAATACATAAAACTACATTATAACGTTTAATCAGAAGGAGGGTCAAAATGCAAACAAATGTAGATTTTGAAGCAATGAAGCGTCTAAGCGCAGACATAAGGATTGAAACAATCCGAGAACTGGCTGAAGCAGGATTTGGACATATTGGCGGCTCGGCATCCATTGCTGATGTTCTCGCGGTATTATATGGCGGTGTTATGAATATTGACAACCAAAATCCCATATGGGAACAGCGTGACTGGCTGGTTCTTTCCAAAGGACATTGCGGGCCTTCACTTTATGCCGCATTGGCTCTCAAGGGTTACTTTCCCATGGAATGGCTGAAAACCGTAAATAAACCCGGTACACGCTTGCCAAGCCATGCAGATAGATTGCGCACACCAGGTATTGATATGTCCACGGGTTCATTAGGTCAGGGAATCTCCGCCGCTGTGGGGATAGCACTGGGGAATAAAACAAAAGGCATCGACAGTTATACCTATTGCATAGTAGGTGACGGAGAACTCAACGAAGGGCAGGTCTGGGAAGCATCTCAGGCAGCAAGTAATTATAAGCTGAATCACTTTATCCTTTTTGTCGACTGGAATAAGAAACAGCTGGATGGGCCAATTGACGAGATCTGTAACCCGTTGGATATAGGGAGAAAGTTTGAGGCTTTTGGGTTTTGCGTTCAAACTGTCAAAGGATACTCTGTAGTAGAAATCTATGAGGCGATTCAAAGGGCAAAGCTGGATACCTGCAAGCCGTCTGTCATTATTTTAGATACATACAAAGGTTTGGGTGTCAGTTTTGCCGAACGTGCTAAGTTTAACCATTACCTGGTCATCAATCAGGAGATGGCAGAGGAAGGCATTAATGAGATCGAGAAAAGATATGCCAGCGGAACTTATCCAAAGGGGGATGTAAAATGGTGAAAGCAGCAAAAGAACATAAAATGAGTACCGAAGAGATGCGTTCTGTTTATATAAACACACTGATAAAATTGGCTCGAGAGGATGAAAGGGTTGTCTCCATAAATTGCGACCTCAGCAGTTCGATGGGAACAGTACCATTTGCTAAAGAATTTCCGAATCGTTCATTTAATGTTGGTCTTCAGGAAGCAAACGGCTGCGGAATTGCCGCAGGTCTCTCCGCTACAGGGTTTATACCGTTTTTTCACTCATTTGCGGTATTTTCATCCCGCCGTATCTGTGATCAGATTTTTCAAAGCTGTGCCTATGCTGGTTTGAATGTGAAAATAATTGGCGGGGATTCAGGTGTCAGTGCAACCTATAACGGGGGAACTCATATGGCCTTTGAGGATATCGGCGTACTGCGCTCTATTCCAACAATAACCATCATAGAGCCTTCTGATACGGTTATGATGGCGCAGATGGTGTCACAGATAAAAGACATGTATGGTGTTGTTTATTTGCGTTACCCGCGGAAAAACTCACCTGTTATTTATGAGGAAGGTTCGGAATTCACTATCGGAAAGGCTGAAGTTCTGCGTGAAGGTGATGATCTTACGCTGATTGGAAGCGGAATAACAGTCATAGAGTCACTAATGGCAGCCGATATGCTGCAAGAGGAAGGAATTAGCGCAAGGGTCGTTGATATGTTTACAATAAAACCAGTTGATGCGGAATGTGTAGTTTCCTGTGCACGGCAGACAGGTGCAATTGTGACGGCTGAGAATCACAATATCATAGGAGGGCTTGGTTCTGCAGTAGCTGAAGTTTTGAGCGCACATGCACCTGTATATCTTGAACGTGTCGGAGTTCAAGACAAATTTGGAGAAGTAGGGGAAAAAGATTACTTGATGAAATACTTTGGTCTTACTGCAGATCATATTTATAAAAAAGCGAAGCTTATATATAAAAAAAAAATTAAAATGAATCAGTGCAGTTAATTATACAGCATATATGAAAGATAATATGGTATTAAAATAATTATATATTGTGAAGGGGACATTATGAAGGCGTTGTATTATCTGGGGAATAATGTTATGAAACTTAAAGAGGCAGCAAATCCCGTTCCCAAAAAGGATGAGTACCTTATAAAAATTGAAGCCTGTGGGATTTGCGGATCTGATTTTGAAGGCTATCGAGGCAAAACAGGACGGCGGACTCCACCGATGATTATGGGGCATGAATGTGCCGGAGTAGTACTGAAGGCACCTACAGATGGTGTATATCCTGTAGGAACAAAGGTGACGGTATTTCCAAATTTTTATTGTGGAGAATGTGAATTTTGCCGGAAAGGTATGACAAATAAATGTGTAAATCCAAAATTTCTGGGTGTTTTTGATTTCAACGGCTGTATGGCTCAGTATATATCTGTACATGAGGATTATCTTGTTCCTTTTGATGCTTCACTTCCATATGAAATAGCCGCAATGACCGAACCTTTGGCTGTTGCGTTTGATGCTGTTTCTAAAATTCCCAAAGATAAGATTCAAAATTCTGAATATATAATGGTAATCGGTGGCGGAACAATTGGTTTGCTTGTATTAATGATTCTTAAACAGATAAATGCCGGAAATGTAATTGTAAGCGATATGTTTGACTTCAGGCTGGAGATGGCAAAGAACCTGGGGGCATATGGTACTGTTAATCCAGCCAGGGAAGATTTTACAAGTGCCGTAAATCGTATGACGAAAGGTAAAATGTGCTCTATTACTTTTGAGGCAGTTGGTATTTCCGATACTGCAAAATCCTCCGTTGATGCCCTTAAGAATTCAGGAACATCAGTATGGATTGGCAATGCACATAAAATGGTGCAGATAGACATGCAGAAAGTTGTTACGACTGAGTGCACAATACAGGGCAGCCATATCTATACTATGGAAGAATTTAAAAAGTGTGTGAATCTTTTATCTGAAAAAGTAATAGATGTTTCTCCGCTTATCACAGACCATTATCAATTGGAAGATGGCGCAGAGGCTTTTTACGCGCTTGAAAATAATAAAGAAGGTAAAATAATAAAAATTATGCTTTGTTTTTCAAATGGCAGCCCTGAATAATTGTTTGTTTTAGTATTTGTTATTTTACCTTAAAAATTGAAAGGTGGGATGCTATGCTCTAGAGATCTCAGGTATGTACGAAGCATCATAAAACTATTTAAAATTTGGGGAGGGATTTAAATGCTTAGGAAGTTAGCAATTTTACTGGTTAGCATGTTTTTACTGTCATCTGTATTTGCTGGCTGTGGGCAAAAACCTGTAAGTGAATCAACAACTACCGCTGCACCTGCAGGAACAACTGCAAAACAAACAGAAGAGGATACTAAAGAACACGAACCCTATGAAGTGGACATTTATTCTTTTTCAACCGGGACCTTTACTTATACCGTAGGAATGGCATTGGCAGAAATAATCAATGAGCAGAGCACATGGCTCAAAGCTAATTCTGTAGAATCACCAGGTTCAACACCGAACGAATTAATGATGTATGATAATCCGGATATGAGGAAATCTACACTTTATTACGGAATAGGTTTGGAAGCATGGCGCGGTACGGGAGCTTTTGAGGGTAAACAAAATACTCGTTCAAAATTAGCTTTTTCCATAGGACTCGTTCTGAATGGTCTTTTAACCGCTGATCCTAATATTAAAACATTGGATGACCTTGTTGGAAAGACTGTTGCTTTGCGATCACCTGTAGCAAGTATTAATGCATATTGGAAGGCTATGTTCGATTTGACTACTCCCGGTGTAAAATTTGAAAATCTTACTTTTAATGAGTGTGTTGAAGCCAATTTGTCCGGAAGAATAGGTGGTTGGTTCTGTGGAGCGTTTTCTGTTGCAGCTGATTTAAAACAATGGAGGGGTAATCCGGCAACTACAGAATTTTTAGCCAGAACAAGTACTGTCAACTTTATTAATTTGGACAGAGATGCCGATATCGCTGTCAGAACAGAAAAGGGAGGACCATTCGAAGATTTCTATACCAGCGTATTCCCTGTTCCTCCTCAGGCTCTCGATCCAAGGCAAACGGAAGCCTGGGATATTGCTGGCTGCAATGTTTGCTTCCTTGCAGACCAAGACATGCCTGAAGATGTTGTTTATGAAATAGCACGTATCATGGGAGAAAACAGGCAAAAATTAATGGAGTACCATCCTCAATGCGAATTCATTACACCTGAAACAATGGCAATTTATACGTACCCGCAAGAGTTCCATCCAGGTTCTTTGAGATATTTTGAAGAAAAGGGAGTAGAACCGATACACTTGAACGATTTCATGGAATTAAACGCCAATTGGTAGTTAAATTACGAGCAGTCTGCAGAAGGGGTAATAAATTATCCCTTCTGCAGTTAGATAAGGAGGTTCAATCGTGAAAGCCACTGAAACAGCAGACAGCATAGGAAAATTTAATAAGGCCCTTAGTTATTTAATTGGTGCAGTGGGTATTTTTATGGTCATTTTTCATATGCTTAATGCCAACGGTTACATTTTGGCATCGAAGCAATTCCTTAATGCTCATTTGGCGTTGTCGTTTTTATTGGTGTTCCTCGGAGCTGCTCTAAGCGCTAAAAAACTGCCGGTGAAGGTAGTCTATCTGATATTAACCGGATTATCGTTAGCCTGTACTATTTACGTTCATATTAATTATGAAGCGTTGGAACTGCGGGCATGGAGCAATACAGATATTGATTTGATTATCGGAGTGGTTCTTATAATTCTGGCCCTTATTGCCGTAAAAACCGGATTTGGCTGGTTTTTGACTATTTTTATCATATGTGTTGTATTATATCCTCTTATAGGCAAGCATTTACCTGAGCCTCTGACAACAAGGGCATATCCTATTAAACAAACCATTGCAAACCTTTCTATTGGAACAACAACGGGACTTTATAGCGGTACATTGAGGACATCGGCGGAATTTATTTTTCTGTTTGTAACTTTTGGCGCTGTATTAAGTGCTACCGGAGTTCAGGATTTCTTTTGGGAACTTGGTAAAATGCTGTTCAGGAAGCTGCGTTCGGGACCTGGCTTAATGGCTGTTTTGAATAGTGGTTTAGTCGGCTCTGTTACCGGAAGTGCTTTAGCCAATGTTTCTATTACGGGAGTATATACAATACCTTTAATGAAGTCGCGGGGTTACAGGTCCGAAGAAGCGGGCGCTCTTGAGGCTGCTGCTTCAACCGGAGGCCAAATTATGCCTCCGGTTATGGGGATAGTTGCTTTTGTCATGGCCAGTTATACCGGAATACCATATCTCAAGATAGTTTTAATGGCCATTATCCCTGCTTTGCTATATTACCTGGGAGTGGGGATTTATGCCCATTTTATAACGTTGAAAAAGAATATTGCATGTGACGATATAGAAAAGTCTGATTTTTTCCGAGAAAAAGTTAATTACAGAATATTTTGGTGGAAATTGCCGGGATTTATCCTGCCCCTGGCAACTATAATTCTTCTTTTGGTCAGAGGTCTCTCAGTTATGTCTACAGCATATTGGGCAGTCTTATGCCTAATTCTGATATCTTTGATAAGGCCAAAGGATTTGAAGCCAAAGTTTATAGATTATATCAAAGGAGGTATTGAGGGTGCCAAAAGCGGCGCTAACCTGGGTATTATCCTCAGCGCTATAGGTATGGTTATGATAACCTTTTCAGGTTCTGGCCTGGCGGTAAAATTGGCGTCTGGCATAGAGCGTTTCAGCGGAGGTACTTTAATCGGAGTTTTGGGTTTAGTATGGGTTATGTGCATACTGTTCGGTATGATAGGAGTAACATCGGTAGCTTATTTTATGGGTGCTGCTTTTGCCGCTAATGTTTTATTGAATGCAGGGCTTAGTTTGGAAGCAGCTCACTTTTTCCTGATGTTTCCCACAGTTTTTGCTGTAGTTACTCCTCCTGTAGCTTTAGCCTGTGTTGTTGCAAGTAAAATGGCCAACGGGAATTATTTTAAAACAAGCATGGAAACCATTAAAGCTGCATTTGCAGGATTTTTCCTTCCATTCCTTGTAGCTTATGCACCTTCTTTGATCTTAGAAATCGGGCCCGAATCTTCAGTATTTTATATAGAATTGGGCATGAGTTTACTATTTATACTAAGCGGACAATTTGCTCTAATCGGGTATTTTATTACAGACATGAAGATAATTGAGCGGATTTTATTGGGGGTTATAGCTGTGAGCTGTATTTTTTACTTATCCAGCAGATTAGTAGCCGTTGTAATTTTAATTTTAGTACTTTTTGCAGTTTTCCTGATTATGCATATTTTGCGGTATAGGTCGGAAAAGAAGAATAATTCTGCTCTGAAGACAAAAATGTCTTAGTAGAGAATTAAAATAACAAATAAATTTATGGAGGTATTTATAATGGGTTTAGCTAAAGGAATTTTTACTGTTGACACTCATGTCCACGCACAGAGACATGCTTTTAAATTTAAAGATAAGGGCTTAAAACCGGAATATTCAACACTCAGTGCAGGAATGGCAATGGCGGAAGTGTATGATAATTCGCCAAGGTTATTATATCACATGGACCGGTATGATGTCGATGTGTGTGTTATTCAGCCGGCATATGCTATGACCAACGAAATTAACGTTGAGATAGTAAAAAAACATCCTGACAGATTCGTAGCTATGTGCTGGGATTGTAAAACACAGTACAAGTCTATAAGCGAGCAGGAGGAGTGGACTATAGAAGCTGCCATTAAAGAGCTTGATGAATGTCTTTCAACGGGAATGTTCAGAGGTATTGGTGAAGGTTTCCCCCGCAATCGCCACCCGAAAAGAAAAAGGATAAGCTGGAATGAACGGTTCGAACAAATATGCCAGACAATGGAATTGGCTAGAAAGTATAAAGTTGTAGCGCAATACCACACTGGATTTCCGTCAGGATATGCAGGATCCGCCAATTTAGCTCAGACACAGGGACATTGTGATGACGATTGGGCAAATCCATTGCTCTGTCACCAGGTTGCCAACTTTTATCCTGATGTACCGATTATTATGGCGCATGCAGGTATTGAAGGAAGCGGGTATTATACGGATTATTATGAAAAATGCTTAAATGTTGCCGCTTCTCACCATAATGTATATCTGGAAACCGGTATGTGGTGGGCAGAGCTGTATAAGAAACCCTTGCTTGATCCAAATATTGGTCCTGAAAAATTAGTTTGGGGCACAGACTGGGGTGCATCATCAACGCCGCAGTCATGGATGCCAGGGTGTGTTCCTGAAACCTTCTGCAGCCAGAACATTAATCTTGGTCCACCTGCACATCAGATAGACATTTTCGGATGGAGCCTAAGAGAGCTTGGGAGATTAAATATTCCACAGGATGACCTCAACTTAATCCTGGGGGGTAATGCCGTAAGACTTTTCAATATCAAAACACCGCATACAAGACTGTTTAAACATTACTTGGACAGAAAAGACAAAGATAATACAAATAAGTTAGGGAATGCTCAATAAATTGCATCCATCGCCGGTCTATTTTATAGCCGGCGATGGAGAACATTCTTTGGAGGATTTATGAAAAAAACACAATTTATTGGGATTGTATTGGCTGTTCTGGTTTTGGTAGGAATAAATTACATACCTGTAATGGATGGCCTGAGTGCTGCAGGAAGGAATACCATAGGACTTGCAGTTGCTTTTCTGATCATGCTAATCACAGAGTCGCTAAGTTTGTCGGTTATATGCTTGATTTTTCTGGGTTTAATTTATATCTTTGGTGTATCCCCTTCTTTTGCAGATGCACTGACTGGATTTTCAAATCCGGTTGTGTTTTTTGTTCTGGCTTCATTTGGTATTGCGGCAGGATATACTAGAATTCCGCTTTCTAAGAGAATTTTGAGGGCACTTATGCTTAAGTTCGGTAAAAATGTGAAAAGCATGTTGTTTGCTATTATGATATGCAGCGCTATTTTATCTTCACTTGTTTCCAATGTCCCTACATGTGCTATTTTTATGTCGATTGGTTTAAGTTTTTTAAGTCTGTATAAAGATACAAGTGCAAAAAAGCGCACTGCAAAAGCTTTTATGATTGGTATACCTGTGTCCAGCATGATTGGCGGTATGATGACACCAGCTGGGAGTTCTATAAACATGCTTGCGTTGAATCTACTCGAGCAGTCGACCGGTATAGTTGTAAGCTTTGTCCAATGGATGTCGATTGGAATACCACTTACTATTTTAGTGCTTCCTATTGCGTGGTTTCTCTGTGTAAAGGTTTATAAACCGGCGGAAATAAGCAGAGAAATGGTACAGGATTTCATTAATGAACTGGATGTACCAGAGATGATGGGAGATAAAGAAAAAAAAGTAGTAATAATTACTTTCATAATGCTTGCTTTGTGGATTCTTAGTTCCTGGGTCCCCTCCATCAACGTCATGGTTGTCGCTATTTTAGGGTGCTGTACAATGTTTATGCCGGGAATTAACGTATTAAATTGGAAAATTTTTGTTAAGGAAGATGTAAGCTGGGATTCCTTTTTTCTAATGGGAACGGTTTTATCTATCGGAAGTGCAATGGTTAACAATGGAGTAAGTGATTGGCTGATTTCCTTACTACCTGACCAATTAAATGTTTCTCCGATGATTCTTGTGGCTATGTCTGCAATCATAACTTTTATAGGCTTGATTATTGTCCCGGTTGCTCCAGCACTCGTCACCATTCTGGCTACACCATTTATTGCTATGGGCACCGGATGGTCTCCTGCGGCACTTATACTGACACTTGGTTTCTGCGCAGCTAACTGTTATCTTCTGCCTTTTGATACCGTACCTCTTTTGACATATGGAACTGGATATTATAAAGTGATAGATATGCCTAAGAGCACAATATTTATTCAGATATGGCTTATTATGGTTTTGGCACTGTGGATACCTTTTGCAAGCCGCTTGTTTGGTATAATTTAGGCATATAAGATAGTGCTTAATAAATGCATGATCTCAAAAAAAGAAGATTAATTTATAGCTGAAATTGATTCAAAATCTTCTATAATTAGGCTGGAAGGAGTTCATATCAATGAATTATATAGATCAATATAACGCTAAAAAATGTTCCCCTGAGCAAGCAATCTCGCTTATTTCAAATGAAGATATCGTCTTTACGGGGGGCGAACCTAATGCATTGCTGGAAGCACTCTACAATGCGAAGGAAAGATTTGACGGGCTTAAGCTGTATTCTATGTTTGGCATTATGGGACCACAGGGTGGTAATATTAACTCAGAGGAAATGGTTGGCCATTTAAATTTTACGGCAACAGTTCTCAAACACAATGAAGAGCGTTCATGGCATCATGGTAATATTGATCAGGTTTTGGTGCATTTTAGTGAAATGGAAGACCTTGTAGAAAAACGCTACAAGCCGACTGTATTACTTACACACTGTTCACCAATGGATGAAGAAGGCTATTTTTATATGGGTACTCATGCTGGCTGTGCCAGACCTGCAGTTGATTGCGGTGCAAAGGTAATAGTTCAGGCAAATGAAAATATGCTTACTATCTATTCCGATTATTATCGTATACATATAAGCGAAGTCACCGCTATATGTGAATTTTCCGAACCTGTATCTGCCCCGGATATGATAATAAAGGAGCCCTCTGAAGCAGACAAGGTCATAGCCGGCCTTGTAGCTGAGAGAATACCCAACGGCTCTACTATTCAGCTCGGTGCAGGTGCACTGCCTCATATTGCAGGACGGTTTTTGGCAAATCACAGGGATCTAGGCATACATACCGAAGCATTCAGCGGGTCATATATCGACCTGATTAAAAAAGGTGCGGTGAACAACAGTAAAAAAGAGATTTGTACAGGAATAAGTATTGGAGGATTTTTTGGCGGAGCAGATTTCGCTCCTGAAATTATCCATAAAAATCCAAAGGTAATGATGAAAAAGTTAAGTTGGATAAATAATCCCGATGTAATCTGCCGGATTAGCAATATGATGTCGATAAACTCATGCTTGGGTATTGATCTTCATGGACAGGTATGTTC
Organism: uncultured Oscillospiraceae bacterium; assembly: GCA_964610205.1. GTDB lineage: Bacteria > Bacillota > Clostridia > DSM-8532 > DSM-8532 > CAZSVI01. The sequence goes on along the minus strand of CAZSVI010000044.1, from coordinate 12,935 downwards.
CGAGAGTATAGGGCTCAGCATTACCGGTGGCATCGGCGGACAGCTCGACTTCATACGTGGAGTAAGACGTTCAGCCGGCGGCAAATCCTTTTTAATTATGCGCTCTACCGTAGAAAAAAAGGATGGCAGCAGGATTTCCAAAATCAGTTTGAACCTGCCTGAAGGATCCATTGTGAGTGCTCCCCGTAGTGATGTTATGTACATTGTAACAGAGTATGGCGTTGCTGATCTGCAGTACAGAAGCTCTAAGGAACGTGCCAATGTACTTATTGCAATAGCCCACCCCGACTATAGGGACAAGCTTACCTTTGAGGCAAAGAAACATGGTTTTATCTGAAAATAAAATATTTAACAGCTATTTTATGTTATTTATTTGTGTGAGGGGGTAAATGTGTTGAAATTTATTGAAATGTATAACTTCAAAAAATGCAATCCTCAAGAAGCGGTTTCGATAATTAAAAGCAGAGATACTGTCTTTACTAGTGGTGAACCTGCTGTTTTATATAAGGCAATTTTGGATACAAAAGATAATTTTGAAGATGTACGCATGTATGCATTATTCGGCCTTAAAGGAAAGAGCGCTGAATACATTCACAACCCTGAAATGCTGGGACACATATCTTTTGCATCAAGCATGATAGGTGCCGAAGAGAGCAAACGTTGGTCTATTGAGAACATTGATCATATGTTCGCACACTTCAGCGAGATGGAAGATTTGGTCAGACGACGAATAAAACCAGCTGTAGTGCTTGCCCGCACATGTCCCATGGATGATGACGGTTTTTTCTATTTGGGCGACAGCCCTGGATGTTCCCGTGCGGCCGTAGATTGCAATGCAAAAGTTGTAGTGCAGGTTGACAGGAACATGCCTTATGTTTATACTGACTATCACCGTGTTCATATAAGTGAAATAGATGTATTATGTGAGGCAGAAAATCCTGAAGAATATGTTAAGCCTGCCCAGCCGATAACTGCCAAGGAAGAAAAAATAGCGGCTTTTATAGCAGAACGCATACCCAATGGTGCAACTTTGCAATTAGGTGTAGGAAAGGTTCCTGACGCAGTAGGTGTGTTTTTGGACAACCATAAAGACCTTGGTGTCCACACAGAGGCTTTTACGGAATCAATGGCCTACTTGATGAAAAAAGGTGCAATAAACAACAGTAAAAAAACATTCTTACCCGGTGTCAGCGTGGCTGCTTTTATTGATGCAGGGCCTGAAACAAGGAAATTTGTTCATAAAAATCGAAATATTTTACTTAAAAAGCTGGCCTGGATTAACAGTCCTATGACTGTCAGCAAAATCCACGACATGATGTCTATAAACTCATGCCTTGGTGTTGATCTTCGGGGACAGGTCTGCTCCGAGAGCATAGGATACAGTTTTACAGGTGGACCCGGCGGACAGCTTGACTTTATAGAAGGAGCCAGGAAATCCCCGGGAGGAAAATCCTTCATTGTAATGCATGCTGCCGTTGAAAAGAAAGATGGTGAGAAGATTTCAAAAATCACTCTGACACTTCCCGCAGGCAGCGTAGTAACAACACCGAGAACTGATGTGATGTACGTTGTAACCGAGTACGGTGTTGCCGATCTCAAATACAAAAGCATAAAGGAACAGGCACAAAGCCTGATAAATATTGCTGATCCGGATTTCCGCGACCAGCTTACCTTTGAAGCTCGAAAGTATGGTTTACTGCAGTATTAAAGCACCTAATTTTATTGTAAACATGTTTTGTTTTGTTTTATATATAACAACCCTGGAAGGGAGAGAATTTAAATGAATGAAAAAGAAATAAATGCAAAAGAATTTGTTGCGGGACTTATTGAAAGAGCAAGAAAGGCACAGAAAATCGCAGAATCATTTACACAGGAAAAAGTCGACGAGCTTGTGACTGCTTTGGCATGGACAGCAGTAAAGGAAGAAAACTCTCGGAGACTGGCTGAAATTGCATTGGAAGAGTCAAGAATGGGCTATTATGAGGCCAAGTATATTAAGCTTACAAAAAAAGTCAGAGGGGCATTGCGGGATTTGAAAGGTGTGAAGTCAGTAGGTGTCATAGAAACAGATAAAGCAAAAGGTTTGCTTAAAATAATTAAGCCTGCCGGAGTTATTGGTGTTTTGGCACCTTGTACGAATCCCGAAGCCACACCGGTTATTAAAAGCATGTCAGCACTGAAGGGTCAGAATGCGGTTGTTATTTCTCCACATCCGAGAACCAGGAAAACAAACCTTATGATTGTCAATCTGATGCGGGAAACCTTAAAAAAGCATGGGGCACCGGAAGACCTTATAATAACAGTAGAAAATCCAACCTTAGAAATCAGCGGTGAAGTCATGAAACAGTGTGATTTAATTGTAGCAACAGGAGGAACCCCGATGGTAAAAGCCGCATATAGCTCCGGGACTCCGGCTATAGGAGTCGGAACAGGTAACGCCGTTGTTATAATCGATGAAACCGCAGATTTAAAGGATGCTGCGGAAAAGGTAAAAACAAGTAAAACTTTTGACTATGCGACAAGCTGTTCCGCAGATAACGCGCTGGTTATTCAGGAAAGTATTTATGACCGAATGGTCGCTGCATTAATTGAAGCGGGTGGATATCTTTGCAACTCAGATGAAAAAGCAAAGCTGCAAAATACTGTTTGGATTGAAGGACATTTGAACAAGAATATTATTGCTCAATCTGCTGATAAAATTGCTTCTGAGGCAGGTATTCATATCGGAAACGACAGAGAATTTATAATGGTTGAGGAAACAGGTGTTGGGAATGATTATCCTTTTTCCGGAGAAAAGCTTTCGGTTGTCCTTACATTATACAAATACAAAGAATTTTCCGAAGCAGTGGAAAAAGTCAATGCAATTACTGACTATATGGGGAAAGGGCATTCCTGTGGGATCCATTCATATAATGAAGAACGCATTATGAAACTGGCAACAGATACAAAAATAAGCAGGGTGATGATACGTCAGGCGACAAGCGCTGCAAATACCGGCAATTGGGATAATGGAATGCCGTTCACAATGACCCTTGGTTGTGGCACCTGGGGAGGAAATTCTGTTTCTGAAAATGTAACCTGGAAACACATGGTGAATACCACATGGGTATCTTATCCGATACCACCGATAATCCCCACAGATGAAGAATTATTTGGTGAAATCATGTATGAATAAAGTTTTAATCCACTTAACTTTGTTTCGATAGGCCTATTGACAGAATTGTTCAACATACAGGATAAAATAATAAAACTGCCCGACAAGTCGGGCGTTTATATTATGAAGGATAAAAACGGCTTGATTATATATGTCGGAAAGGCCGTAAACGAAAGGTGATAGTCATCTGTAAAGGTGAGAGGTTTAAAGTTGTTTATGATGATATATAAAATGAAAAAAGTAATTGGGTGAATTGATACGTAAGAAGTTATCTCTTTTTTCATTTTATATAGCGCATGTGCCGTTTTGCTTGCAAAAATTTCGGCACGCGCTCAATTCACTTGTACTATATATGTTGTACTAAAAATTTAGTACAACATATATAGATCATCATGGAAGCCTGCGGTTGAATCTGTTTAGGGAAATAAAAATGGTTATCGATAACCTCCTTTTTTGATTCATAGGCAATTATGGAGAATTTTGAAAAAATATCTTGTCAAAATGTCTCAAAAATGAAATAATTGTATAAAATGATTCGGAGGTGATATTAACATGAATGGAAGCTCACATAATAAGCTGACACAAAAAATTATTGATTTGGTGTCAGCCTTGGAGGGAGAAAATATCGTACTGAAAGACGCGCCTGTTTCCATTTACAGGGACTTATTAGGACAAAGCAATAAGCAGACAGATGATATGCATGATTTGGAATTTGTTGATGTGGACATGGGAAAGGATGATCCGCATGTCAGTGAATTCTTTGAAGACAGCGACGAAGCACATTATACTGAGGTCATTAAACTGAAGGGAATTGTTGATATCAATGAAAACTTTACATCATACAACCATTTTATTGATATTAAAAAAGGGCCCGGGTTATTTGATGATTTTGACGGATACTCTTATAACAAGGGCTCGGCAAAATCCGAGCAATATGAAAGTACATACGGTATGAAGCTGGATGCGGGCATAATGTATTGGTTTAATGATGAATATGTTCACGCGCCCGGACGGGAGTGGTATCGTAACTGTTCACCATCCGTATTCCGTTATTGTTTTTTTAACGAAAAGGGAATTTATTCAGACAAATACCAGGAGTTGAAAAATCGATTCCCATTGGCCGACAATACGGGGAAAAAAGGCAAAGGAATTCCATACAGCGTGTTTATGCCTGTTGACAATCTTGGCCGGTACTGGTATGAATCCTATCTTCTGAGCGGCAATCCGTCTCATTTGGGCAGGGTTTTACATGCCGTTCAGGATGTTGCCGTACCACACCATGTTACCAGCTATACAGGCAATTGGCACAGGGATTATGAAAATTCCCTTGCCGATGTATTAGACGGTTATTCGGAAACTACTATATTTACCAATAATGCCCTTCGGTATTTCAACGAATGGAACCGAATTGATACTGATGTTTCTGAAAAGATAACTATTGATGATATGAGCAAAACACCGGCAATAAACTGGAGAATAGATCATTTAATAACATGGCTGGCGTTACATGCATATGATGCTTATGATAGTATTTATAACAGGTTTTCATATGGGTTCACGGCAAATGAAGATAATATGAAACATCTTATTGATCTTGCGGGAGCCATGAGTTTACTGGTTTTAAAAAAAGCATCCGGTGAGTTCACGAATATTCCAAGGGACAGAAAAGTTACTACAATTATTGTGGAGCACACCACTTCAAAGGAATCCAATGCAAACACCGATGCGGATTTTGACTTGTACATATACAACAACATATGCGGCGGCTCAGTAGAAATAGACTTTCCGGATAATCCGGACAATGAACGTGAAAAGGGAAAGACCGATATTTATACTTTTAATGTCGATGGGTACAACATTGACTCCGATTTGTTTTTCCTTGCCATTGCCAACAAAAATACCGATGGATGGTTACCGTCAAAAATCAAGATTCAGTATACAACCCAGGATCAGACAATCCATACATATGCTCATATTGATTCATGGCCATCGGATAAGTGGTTTGACGGTGATGATAAATTCTGTCATGAGATTCCAAAGAACAGAAACCTGCCGGCGGATGTAAAGGTTAAGAAGCTGACAGTCTCCCATGTTACTTCTTCAAGGAGACACGCTGAAACCGACGCGGATTTTACGCTGATATTGAAGGATAATGTTTCCTACCTGTCGGTTCCCTTTCCTGACCTTCCCTATGATGAAAGAGAAAAACGTATTGAGGATGTATATACCTTCGACTTGAGCATGTACAGCCTTCATGTGGAGGAGCTTAGAATAGGTATTTACAATACAGGGAAAGATGGATGGCTGCCGAAGTCATTTTATGTTACGGCGGAAACCGAGGATGGTACAAAAACAGAATTGATTGATATCCCTGAATGGCCTGATCATCATTGGTTTGATCAGAATGATGGGGGCGTTCCGCTGCGCTGGCTGAATTAAAGGAATTGGAAACAAAATAATTGTATTAGAATTGTACAGAGGAAAAATTTCAAGAAGGAAGTATGGAAGTAGCCTTAGAGCTGCGGACCGAAAAGACATTATATCTTAGTAGGATCCGACGGAATTTTTCATCATTAAAAGGAAAACGGTATCGGATAATGGTAATTTTCCCGTACCGGCAGAGCGCAGATAACTATATCTGAATATAGGTGGTACCGTGGACGTGACAGTTCGCCCTAAGCAAAATCAAAGGCTTAAGGCGGACTTTTTTATTTGTGTTCGAATTATGAGGAGGTATTGTCATGAAGAAAGAATACGACTTCAAGCAAGCAGAAAAAGAAATGCAAAAACGCTGGAATGATAATGCTGTTTACAGTTTCAATGTCGAAGGTGGGAATGAAATTTTCTCAATTGATACACCGCCGCCGACAGTCAGCTGGAATCTGCATATAGGGCATATTTTTTCCTATACGCAAGCTGAAATGATAGCACGTTTTAAACGGATGCAGGGGTATAATGTCTTTTACCCGTTTGGATTTGATGATAACGGACTGCCGACAGAAAGACTGGTCGAGAGAGATGAAGGTTAGGAACTCCTTTTGATGTCTGGCATTCGGTACACCAAAGTAAAATCTCCATATGATCATTATGTGAAAAAAATATAGTGGGGAGAATATAAATAGTGGTATAATCCATATAGAGGATATTTTTGCCTGGGGGTGCTTTTATTTGAATTCAAATAAGAAGAAAATCATTATTATAGCCGCTGCTGTGGTAATTCTAATAATTGCGGTAATAGTCTTCATACTTTCAAGAGGAAAGGATGACATTACAACAGACAATACGATTAACGGGACAAACACTTCATTGATTGATTCGCCGGCACTCCAGGAACAGGATATAGAAACTTATACATACATGCCGGAAGAACTTAAGCCCGTCTGGTTTTTTTCAACAGATGATAACTTCCCCGTCTGGTCTAATTCTATGCCCTTTATAAACCCGATGGGAGCTGAAAAAAATTATTCTGATATACAGTTGAAAGAACGAAGCTATCATGTATATGATTATGCCGACATGCAAAACACCCTTTCTAAAAGATACGTTTATGGTGATACTTGGACTATGTGCGTACCTTTCGACGATAAGAAAACTGTTGATGAAAACCATCAGTTCATAAATGACATAGAACAATATATATTGCAAAAGAACGGTATTATAGTGGGCTACCATAATGACAGCATAGTCTTTAGTATAACCGACGGCAACAAAATCCGCTGGTGGGCGGAAGCGGTTATAGATTATGAACAGATTTTACTTAAGATAGTAAGGCAGGACGAGATCAAGGCAGGCCAGACACTTGTCATAAACACGGAAGATTATGAAGACAATGTCGTAAGGTTTTCGTCATACAATCCCGGGAATGAGTATCAATCCATATATCTTGAATATGACAAAGGTTCGGTGAGTTTCCGCATAGACACAATAAACAGCTATGGTTCATATAAACGCAGCTATACTACCCGTGATACGCTCTATGATTATCTGTCAACAAGTTTCTATTACGACAGCATTATGTATGACCCGGGATTCAGCAACTGGGAAGTCACATGGTACTATCCGAATGAAACAAAAGAAATTAAAATTACACTTCTGAAAACGGGAGAGATACCACTGATAAAATATGGTGAACCGCTTGGCGCCATAAAGGTAAGCTCTGAACATGTATCCGGAATTGAAGCATTTCCTTCGGGGGGCAATGAACTTTACATCGACCATCCGGAATTTTCATACGATGATTTCTACCTGGACCGGACTCCTGACGGCGACTATATAATGTTTGTACCTGCGGGACTGTGGGATGTAAAAATATATCCAAAGGGAGATTCGTTTGTAACAAATTATGAAACGCTCATGGTACCGGTAAATTCTGGTGAAATGACTGTAATCGAGGTGCCCTTCAGCATATCAAACGCCTTGAAAGCCGGCAGCGAAGATTATAACGAAAGAGGTATACGTATCGGGACATTTACAGAAGACAAATCAAAAAACCAGGTAACATTTAACTTTACACTCCTTGACAGAAGCACAAAAGATATACTGCCGGACCTTACCAATACAACAGTATTAGAGGGCGGCGCTCCCGTAAATCTTATCAGAGTCGAACGGGCTAAAACACCTCCAAGTATCGTTCTTTTACTGGATTCGTCAGGCTCCATGAGAGGACAGATGGAGACCACATTGAATGCGGCTGATTCCTTTGTTCGCGGACTGCCGGATAATGCAAAAATACAAATTGTTGATTTTGACGATGCAATAAAGCAGCTTGCAGGCACCACAAAGGATGAAGCAATAAGGAATCTGTCATTGATTAAAGTAGGCGGCGATACCGCCCTTTATGAATCGATCAGTGTTGGCCTTGGTATGCTTTCGTCAGAAGACCGTCCCACCCTTGTCGTATTTACAGACGGAGAAAATGACATAAAATCAGGCAGAGTCTTGACATTGAACGAAACACTGGAGTTGGTTCAGGATTCCGGTATTCCACTATTTACTATCGGCTTTGGGAAAGGCCATGACAGCGCCACGCTTGAAAGTCTTGCAAAGGTATCGGGTGGTCAGTATTTCAGTGCGGATGACGGCGAGGCTCTGAAGAAAGTTTTTTCGGCTATAAATGAAAGGCTTGGGAATACGTTCGAGGCCACATATGAAAGACCCCTGGAAGCTTCCATCGGGGATGTTCCCGTAGTCTCATTTGTCGTTGACACAAGCGGCTCTATGATAGAGGATTACAGCGAAACACATGGAAGCAGGATTCACAATGTAAAAAATCTCCTCCGGCAATTTATTTTAGGACTACCCGATGAAGTACAAATGCAGCTTACAGAGTTCGAGGGTGAAGTAAGAATAGTCCAGGCATTAACAACAGATAAGATGAAAATTTTGAGAGGATTGGGACGGCTTAACGCATCAGGATCAACTGATATACCGGGTTCTATTATGACAGCCTATAAGACACTTCAGGAAATACCCTCAACAAAAAAAGTTCTTATCTACATTACCGATGCCGCGCTTGAGACAACGGGCTGCGACAATACCTTCCTTCTTGAAATATTATCGGATATGAAAAAAGATGAGATCAACGTTCTTTGGGTCGGTCTTGGTATTGAAGATGAAGTTGAGGATTTCAGGCTGGCAGCGGAAGTTTCAGGAGGCGAATATATAGTCACGGAAGACATTGAGCTTCTAACTGAAAGCTTTAACAGGGTTCTCAAAGATGTTCAAAATACACCGGAAAGCGGATTGAGCAATCTTTTTATCGGCATTGAAAAAATAAATGAGCTTGGAGCAAGGGAATCATATTCGACAAGCAAACTTATTGAACTCTCCCCTGTCAAAAAAAGTGATGACATAATAGTGGCAGAGACAATCAAATATACTGCCGGCAGCATCTTAAGGCAGTATGACGCCTATACGGCAGGTTACATATCAGGCTTCGGCATACCTGCCCAGGATACCATAATTTCCAAGCGCATGCAGCTTGACAATTCCGGATCAAATGAAGCGGCGCGGTTAACTGCTGATGGAATATTGTTCATGAAAAAATTGAATGGTGTCGATGCCCCTTCCAACTACCGATTTATGGCTGTAACGATGGAGATGGAAAACATACTTCCGGCACAGGAGGTTACTGTTTATCCCGACGGTTCCTCCCACCCGTCTTCTTGGATAGACGGCGGGGCAAAAGGAGAAACAAAGATGATGAAAATTCCTTATATGGTACCCGACTTTTCATCGCATTTTTCATTGTCATATAACAATGAAGGCGCTTATCCCGCATCATTGGCAACTTGGCTTGTCGAAAAATCACTGGCGGTTCCGGGTGATACCTCTATAACCATCCTGCCTGATGAGACATTTCCCGGTACACTGGTATTCCTCGTGCCGGATATTCCTATGACACAGTCATCGCTTCATTTTTACGACATCAATTACGGTCATATCGATATCCCTCTCGTTGGAGAAATGAAGAAACGGGATTTTAACATAAGTTCTCTGCCAAAGCAGGAGCCTTCAAAGCTGACCGACACTTTTACACTGGAAATAACGGGATATGAAGAAATAGCAAAGATACCCGGCACAGGAAAAGATATAATGGACAAAGATACTGATATCAGTGAAATAAGTAACGAGGCAAAAGGTATTGTTCCGGGAGTATGTTCTGTATTTAAAGTTGTTGAAGGCAATTTTATTTCGCAGATGCAGGCGCTTTTAAATATTAACCCTCTTGAGCGGTTTTCTCTCAGAATAAATACCGGAATCGGAGATTTTTACATACCCGTAAATCCAGCAACCAACCTGCTGCCTGCAGGCTTTGCATTTCCCAGGATGATAAGTCCGGGTTCATTCAACAAGGTCAGGTGGCTCTTTGAAATACCTGATGGATTGAAAAATGCCGCAGCGGAAATATTTGTGGACCTGCGGGATGATGATAAGACCGCAGTTGTTTCAGATGGAGATTTGATTCCAGGGAATTTAAACGCGCAATTCAAGTCTGAATTCGTTAATCTCACTGTCAACAACCTTTTAATTACAAGCGACGGTATTAACGGATATAGTGGCGACTACGTAATAGCGGATGTTACAATCCACGACAAGAAAGATGGATTTTCATCAAGCGGTATTCCGGATATGTTCTCGGTTGTATCTGATACATTCCTTAAAATGACAGGAGAAGCCTCTGGTGAAAATACCGGAACAGAGTCTGGTTTATATGAGGAATCCGGCAGCGTCGGTCTCGGCAATTTTACACAAGGAGGCTTGGGCGGAAGCACCGCAAACATACTGCTGCCTTATAATCTCACCGATCAATTGATTTTAGGCTATTCGCAAGACAGTATTGTTTATGATGGTACAAGCAGAAGAGGCATTATCATATTCCAGCTTCCTTATGCGGAAAATGAACAGGATTGGTATTTATATTCCGAGATATTTACGGGACTGAAATTAAAAGCTGAGGTTGGGACATATAATAAGGAGCTTTTGGGAGAAAAAGTCCATATTGAAGCAAATGATACTTTTATACAGGATTTGAATGCGGCACTTTCGCTTGCAGTAGAAAAATACAGGTTGAATCACCCTGAAAAAACTGGACAGCTTGTAAGCGGGAATATTCCTCTGAGCGAACCCGCAGTTGATAAACAGGATATACCTGTTCCCTCTATCAGCTTATACGGTTCTCAGCTAATAAAGGAAATCAATTCGGTTGAAGATATGATAAAAGCAATGAAACGGCTTCGTTATATTCCAAGCACCGGCAGATATAGTCCATTCAATCACAGTATTTCGAAAGAAGCATTGATGACTCAGGGCTTCGGTATGGAACAGGATTATGCGAATATGGCAGTTGAAGTTCTTTCAAGACTGGGTTATCAACCCAAACTAAAGGTAGTAAGTCTGACCGACCGTGGGAAAGCCGAGCTTTCTAAAATGTCCGGTGTGGAAGAAATAAGAATTGACTGCCTGCCCGCAGTCTCCTACGTGGATGACGGCAATAATTATCATGTTCTTGTCATGCCTTTCATGGATGAGCTTGATGCTCTTAAGCGTCTTGTATACATTGATTATGACTACTATATAGAACAAAAACCGAATGCGATATATTTCGAGGTCAATGCTCTCGGATTCCTGACTGAAAAGGGTGCAAGAGAGCATATGGGAGATATTTCGGATGCCCTCGGCGGAGATACGGACGGCGAATCAACACTTGTCAGTGAATTATTGTATGCCGATTATATTAACCTTGATATTTTAAGCCTTGATGCCATCGATATAGGTATTGCAAAGGATGGGAACAGAGCAAGGGTATACTTGATAACCCCTGAGGGAGAAATTTTCGGCGAAGATTATATTGAACTCGATAAGATTGATGTTAAGCAAATTCAACTTGCGTTTAGCCTGCCGCATAAATCAAATGCCATTGCCATACATACAGTAAGGCTTGATGAGGGTATGGAAATCGATGAAGTGTTTATGACAGTGAGCATAAACGCTCCCGACCTCCCGGAAGCAGCTGCGTTGAAGCTCCAGGAAACAGCATCAACGGTTTACAGCCATGCGGAAAATCCAAGTGAGCTTTCAGCGCTGAGGTGGTATGGAAGAAGCATTATATCTAAATTTATATCTTCGCAGACTCTTCATGATAATGCACTCATAGAAAAAATGGACCTTGTTGCGGGCAGGACACAAAAACCAAGGGTTATTGTCATAACTCAAAAAGCCGGAGAAAAATTACAAACCTCCATAAGCCTTCTTGAAACAAACAACGAAATCCATGCCGGCAAAGAAGACTTAATTAAAAGCTTCAATATAATGAGCGGGATATATGCTTCGACGCTTGAAGCAAGTGTTCTGCCCGGCCAGGCGTACGGACTTGAGGAAATATGGGAAAAGGCGCCGGAAGGAACCGGGCTTGTATTTCTTGATTATATATATGATGATACGAGAAAGGATTTGGAGAATGCAGGTCTGTCTGAACATATTATACAACATTTTGTGGATTCATCCAATATGATACTTATTACCGACAAACCGTCAATAATTGACGGCCGAAAGCGTTGGGCGTGGTTTGAAATCGATCCGCGAACCTATGAGATGATTTCAGTTATAGATACGCTTGAGAAGGGAGCTTTTGTGGAAAGCACAGTTATAGATATTGTAAAAAGCGCGGGACAGTATGCGGTAGGAGCTTTTAAAGGAGTTGAAACCTCTGTCTGGTCTGTCGCGGCATTTTCACTGGAAAAGGATGACTACAATGAAATATTGAAATCGGCAAAGGCCCTGGCACTTGGCATAGCCGACAGGTTTGGAGTCAACATAGGTCCAATAGGAAGCTCTATAGGGGGTACCCCTTCAATATCACAGGCAGTAGGTCCGGTAAAATTCAGCTTTGACGGGAATGCAAGCGCATCACAGAATGTGCTGGGATTTACGGACGGATACAAGGCAGGGGTGGAATACTACTTCCAGAATGCAAAATGAGCAGGCTTTAACTTAATGCTCCATATACCCTACATTCTCTTACCTGTTTAACCGGTATGTAACCATAACCCGTATTCATTTTACCTTTGCCAAGGTATTTCATTAATTCATACTATATATGTTGAATCAGAGATTCAACATATATAGACATATACTGATGCAAGTGCCATAACAGACTATCATCTGTGTCCTATTGATAACGGGGTGGATTCCCGGTAGTTCCTACACACTTAATTGCTTCAGACTACGCTCACAGGTCTGTTCATCCTAAAAGTTCATACCGCACTCACACCGTCGGCGG
>CAZSVI010000043.1:16201-27086 GCA_964610205.1 uncultured Oscillospiraceae bacterium | reverse complement strand
CTAGGGAACACAAGGGGACGGTTCTTCTGTGTTTTATCTATCCTCGTTATGTTGAATGGTGTATTGTAAAGTGTTTTGCTATATACGAATTATGAGGTGTGTTGAACAAAATGGGGAAACTTAAGAGGATGGTATTGGTTTTATTGCCTGTACTGCTGGTTATTATTACTGTTATGAATGTATATGCTTCAGGCTTGACGGAGCAAATGTTTATAACTGTGAAAATTAACGGTCAGACGATATTTACAGATACCAACCCATATATAAAACAATGCAGAACCTTCGTGCCCATTCGTTTTATTGCAGAGGCATTCGGAATGGATGTGAAATGGAACCAGGAAGAAAGGAAAGCCGTTCTGGAAGATGAAACGAGAATCATGGAAGTGTGGCTTGACAGCGACAGGCTCAAGGTAAATGATGAGGAACATATCATGGATGTGAATGTTGAAGGTGTTAACGGAAGAACCATGGTTCCCGTCAGGCATTTTGCTGAAACTATGGGTTTCACCGTGGAATGGGATGATTATACATATTCTGTGGAAATAAATAAAGAAGGGGCAGATATACCGGCTTCCAGCGTTTTCAGCAGGTCATATACCGATGATGATATAATCTGGCTTGCCAGGATTGTCCATGTGGAGGGCTTTAGCCTTGGTGTTGAAGGAAAGGTTGGTATTGCCAATGTTGTACTTAATAGAGTTAAAAATCCTGCTTTCCCCGGAACCATTCATGATGTGATATTTGATACCCGGTACAGTATGCAGTTTCCGCCCGCACACAAAACGGGATTCAAAGATTTTATGCCCGGAGGGCCATGTGTCATTGCCGCCAAAATGGCCCTGGAAGGGATCAACAATGTGGATGAAAGCCTGTATTTCAATCATATACCCTTCAAAAACAAAGCCGGTGATCTGTTCAAGGTTATAGAAGGTGAATACTTCTATTATTAGTTAACACAAGGGGACGGTTCCCCCGTGTCATTTTCAATATAGGTTAATCCCTTGTCCTCAGTTGCTCATTGAACCCACCTGCTGAGATAAATAATTTGTTTATACTCTGGCTATGAAAGCAGCGGTCTTAGGTGGCGTTTGATAAAATTATTACCCGGGTAAAAATGAAACCATTTGTTAATCGGAATAGTCTACTATACATGTTATACTATTCTTTCGGGAGGCCTTAGATTATGAAAAAAATATTAAGTGCCATAATGGTTATCACTATTACCCTATCGCTTGTGTTTCCGGTAAAAAGCTATGCGGACTCACCGGTTACATCAACGGATTTTTATTCTGCCTATTTGGATATTGACGAGGTAAGCAGAGCTGTCGACATGTTTAACATTGATCCCGAGACAGCACAATACCTGTCCGATCCCGGTAATCCCATTGATGTTAAGGCTGCGGTTATAAATGCGATTAGCTGGTCTACTGGCGGTAAAGACAACGCTGAACGGTATTCCGGTTATATTTTTGATAAACCGTTAAGTGAACTGGATATGGATTCTCTTTCTGCGCATGATCTGTTCTGTATCGGTTACCTTTTGGTTATGGACGATTATTTTAATCCCGAGAGAGCTCTCCCTGTTATGGAGAAAGCTTTATCAGCAATGGGTGACAGCTTTACGGTGTCAATGGTAACTGCGATAGTTAAAGCCCAGATAGCACTGGGGAACAGGGGCGAATGGCATATGGTCTGGAAAATGGCAGAGGATGTGGTTCAAAATAAAGACCTGAAACAGGATATGCGTCCCGAAGCCATAGAAATCATAATTGATTACCTGGTTTTATACCGGGAAGATAGCAGCGAAGATACCAGTGAGAATATTGGTGAGGATATTAATACGGAAGCATATAATCATAAAAGCCATAGTGACTTACCCGCTGACATAACCAAAAAGCCTTTAACACTAACCTATTTCAGCGTTCTTCCTACAAATACCCAGGGTGTCACAGACAGTCTTTCGGATGTGGAAGTGTATAAGGAATTGGAAAGAAGAACGAACATAAAGATATCATTTATACATACATCGAAGGACGCACAATTCAATAAGCTTATGTTAATGGCAGCGGCGGGAGATCTTCCCGATCTTATTGAGTTTCCCTGGCAAAGCAACAGAGGAGCGCTTGAGAGATTTGCAGAAATAGGCGTTATAATTGAACTTAATGAACTCATAGAGAAAGCTGCGCCAAACCTTAATGGAATAATTGAATTAAACAATGAGGCAAGAAGACAGATTACTTCGGATAATGGCCGCATATACCGGTTCCCGGGTTTCAACCTGGCCGAAAACAGGGTTTATGCCGGGCCTGTTGTCCGCAGTGATCTGCTGAAAAAATATGGTCTTGAAATACCTGAGACCCTTGAAGAATGGGAAGAAATGCTTATGGTATTCAGAGATAGTCAGGATTGCATGATTCCCCTTTCCTTCGATATGTCGGCCTTGAAAAATTCTAAATCCTTTATGGGCGCTTTCAATGTAACCCATGATTTTGGTGTGAAAAACGGGAAAGTATTCTATGGGCCGATTGATGAGTCTTATAAGGATTTTCTCTCCGTATTCAGCCAGTGGTATAAAAAAGGGCTGATTGACAGAGAATTCATTATTCTCAGGAATAACGAACCGATTAGCAGAGTTAGCCGAGGTGAAGTGGGAGCCTTTATCGGCACGATTAATAATCTGGAAGAATCCATTTATACCTTAAGTGCCTTCGATCCGGAGTTTGAGCTTATTCCTGTGCAGAATCCTGTTTGTGAAAGCGGAGGGAGGCTGAATATTACTTCTAGGGCATGGGAAGTTTCCGAGAGTGGCGTGGCAGTCAGCAGTAGGAACAAGCACCCGGAGGAATCGGTTAGATGGCTTGATTATGCATACAGTGAAGAAGGATATAAGCTGTTTAATTTTGGTATTGAAGGACTGACTTATGCCGAAGAAGGCGGGCAGATGAAATATACCGATGTAATTTTAAACAATCCTGACGGTCTGGCGGTCAGCCAGGCAATGGGAAGGTATTTGAGAGCGGCTCCCCCTGTTCCGGGCTTTAGGACGGATTACAGTATTGAGGAAATTTTAAGGTATCCGCAGCAAAAAGACGCTATAAACTTGTGGTCCGGTAACCTCAATGAAGATTCTTTTTCGCTTATGCCGCCCATTTCGCTTACACAGGAGGAAAGCTTTGAAATAAACAGCATTATGAATAATATAGGCACATATACTGATGAGATGTTTGCTAAGTATGTTATTGGTATGGATATGCTGGACAGCTTTGATAAATATGTTGAAACCGTTAAAAAAATGGGTATTGATCGTGCAGTATACCTGATGCAGTCAGCCCTTTACAGATATAATAACCGGCTGGACGGCGATAAAATCAGCATGATGGTAAACGGTAAACAGATGGAGATGGATACTGATCCGATTATTATTAGTGGAAGGCCGATATTACCCATCCGGTTTGTCATTGAAGGGCTTGGCGGCAGTGTTGAATGGGATGGCCGGAATAAAACGGTAACAGCCATACTGGATGATACGGTTATAGTACTCAAAATGAACAGCGCAGATGCTATGGTTAACAACGAACCTGAAACACTTAACATGGAAGTGATGCCTCTTAATGATCGGACTTATGTTCCGGTGGAATTCATTGAGGAAAACCTTGGTGTAAACGTTGATTGGGATGAAAACACACGGATGGTTATAATCCATTGATTTTAAATTGTACAGGTCGATTCGCTTCCCCATGTTGCAAATTGCTGTCATATGCTTTCAAATATATCGTCAGCATTGATGCAGAGTCCCTCGAAGCGGATTGACCTGACTGTATCTCCCATATTATAAACCATAATGGGCTCAGGCTGTTTGTCAATAAAATGATATAGTATCACCTGTTGTTTCTGTGGGTCGATTATCCAGTATTCATCAACCCCTCCTTCAAGATAGACATTCAGCTTCTTTACCATGTCCCTTCCTCTGGTCCAGGGAGATATTATTTCTATAACAAGAGATGGTATGCCCATATACCTGTCCTTGTCAGTTCTTGTTTTGTTGTGGTCGCATGTTACTATGAGATCGGGCTGTACAACATTTTTGGAGTTTAGTTCTTCGTTTTCCAACGTAATATCAAAAGGGGCCGAGAATACGCGGCAGGGTTTTCCTTTGAACCAGGTTATTAATTTTTCGTATAAATTTGAATGTATTATTTGATGTGTCATGCCGGGTGAAGCCAGGAGGTAAATCTCTCCGTCAATATATTCATATCTTTCCTCTGTATTTTCTGTAAATTCCAGGAACTTATCATAAGTAACCTTCCTACCGGAATAATTATAAGCCATACTGCCCTCGTTTGTAATCATATAACCGCTTTTAGAGGAGTCATAGTTTTTTAGTACGGCAACAATTTTTTCGTTTTTTGTTATGTATATGTCTTCCTCACTGCATTTCTCCAAATAGGTGCCGAATCTGTTTTTTACCTCCGTAGCGCTTATTTTCATGCTGAACCCTCCTCTTTGTTTAAAAATAACTGCTATATCAGCTAAATAATATAAAACTATCAGCTAATTGTCAAGCCATATCAGAAGCATTTATCAAACACTGCTTTATGTTTTTCACCATTTTGTAAAAAAACGTATATCATATTACAGATGTAAATATTGTGGTCATAAAAAACATAAATTATGGGATACGGACCATGAAGAGGCAGAGAAGGTTATGGATTGTTTAGCCGTGTATGATTCCGGAAATTACACCATAAAAATGTGCAGGGAGTTCGAACGAAAGGGATTAGTATTTGAGATAATATCCCTGCCCTGCAAAATTTCTTCCCAGGGATGTGGGTACTGTTTGAAGTTTCCTGAGGAATACAAGGATATTGTGGTTCAGGAGAGCAAGAGTTTGAATTATCCGGTAAGAGAGGTATACAAAGTTATAAAGGGACTGACTAAAAACACCTATGAAAAGTTGCCGATAGTATATCCCTGAAAAAATTGGCTTTTCTTAAGCAAGAATGTATACTATAATAGTAGGCATAAAAGTATACATGTAAAGCCACAGTAACAGATGCGTATGTATAAAACCATAATGAGGCACACTATGGCAGGAAATGGTGGTGTGCCATAATATTATGTCTATTATTTTTTACAGGAGATTTTTTATGAATCCGGATGATTTGAGTGAAGTACTGGAAACGGCGAAAAAATTGGCCGATGAGGCTGGGCGGATTATTCTTGAGGTATATAAAAAGAATTTTTTAGTGGAGTATAAAGAGGATAGTACTCCAATAACCGAAGCCGATCGTAAGGCAAATGATTATATAGTAGAGGCACTGAAAAGGGAATACCCGGAATGCGCCATTCTGGCCGAAGAATCCGGGAACGATCCGGAAAGGCTGAAAAATGACTGGTGTTTTATCATCGATCCTCTGGATGGCACAAAGGAGTTTGTTAAGAAAAACGGTGAATTTACCGTAAATATCGCCTTAGCATACCAGGGCAAAACAGTACTGGGGGTTATCGGTATACCGGTTACGGGAGAGCTTTACTATGCGGCAAAGGGTATGGGGACGGTTTATGAAAAGGATGGTATGGCGGAAAGAATCAGGGTGTCATCCAGAACGGATGATATACGGCTTGTGAAAAGCAGGTCACACCGGTCAGATGAGCTTTTGGATCTTATTGAACGGAATGGCGTTAATAACACATTCAGTGCAGGCAGTGCTATAAAAGGATGTCTGATCGCCCGTGGGGAAGCGGAGGTTTATTATCGTTTCGGCCATACGATGGAATGGGATACCGCTGCAATGCAGTGCATTGTGGAGGAAGCGGGCGGTATCTTCCGTCAGATGGATGACAGTGAAATGACATATAACAGGGAAAACAGCCTCAATGAAAAAGGGTTTTATGTTTTGAACCACCCCAAAAACAAGCTGAGATGAGGTTTAAAAAGCCGTGATAACCGAAAAAGCCGTGATAACCGAAAAATCGCGGATTACAGACGCGGGTATCCAAATATGATAAAAATGCTGACAGGAGTGAAGGAATGAATCATCTGGACATGCTGGAAAATAAATCGATTCATATTTTACGGGAAGCCTATGCAAGTTTCAAAAACCTGTGTATGCTCTGGTCCATAGGAAAGGACAGCACTGTTTTGCTGTGGCTGGCCAGAAAGGCGTTTTTCGGACATGTGCCGATTCCTTTGGTACATATCGACACTCACTATAAAATTCCCGAAATGATTGAATACCGGGACAGGCTCGCCCTGGAGTGGAATCTTGACATGATTTACGGGGAAAACAGTGATGCGATTGAAAATAAGGAAACCTATCCGGATGGCAGGACAACGCGTATAGAATGCTGCAGGAATTTAAAGACGGCTGCTCTTCGGAATACATTAAGCGGGAAATGGATCCGCTACCGGATGAACCATGACAGAAAATGCTACGGACCCGACAGGAATACCGAGCCCTTTACCGGAGTTATTGTTGGAGTGCGGGCCGATGAAGAGGGGAGCCGTTCAAAAGAAAGATATTTCTCGCCGAGGGATAAAAATAATGACTGGGATATAGGGGATCAGCCACCTGAATTCTGGGGACAATTTAAAACCGATTTCGCGCCGGGTACACACCTTAGAATACATCCGCTTCTGGATTGGACAGAACTGGATGTCTGGGAGTATATTAAACGTGAAAGGATACCCACCGTATCGTTATATTATGATAAGGGGGACGGGAAAAGATATCGTTCCCTGGGATGCTGGCCGTGCACCTTCCCGGTTGATTCCACGGCAAAGGATATTGACGGTATTATCGAAGAACTTAAAACGGGAAAGTTTGCCAATATAGCCGAACGTTCGGGAAGGGCACAGGATAAGGAGGACGGCGGAGGCCTTGAGGAACTCAGAAAAGGCGGATATATGTAGTAAAGTTTGTTTATGCAATATTAATGCCAGGGAGAGGTTTATTCTGATGAGTATGGACCAAAAACCGTTACAACCGATGAGCAAAAGGGATTTGATTTGTAAACAGGATATGAATATTGTGATAGTTGGGCATGTGGATCACGGAAAGAGCACCGTTATCGGAAGGCTGCTGGCCGATACGTATTCTTTGCCCGAGGGTAAGCTTGAACAGGTGAGAGAGACCTGCCGGCGAAATGCAAAACCCTTTGAATACGCGTTTTTACTGGATGCTCTGAAGGATGAACAAGCGCAGGGTATAACCATTGATTCGGCTCGCTGCTTTTTTCAGACTGAACTCAGGAATTATATTATTATTGATGCCCCCGGACACATAGAGTTTCTGAAAAACATGATAACCGGCGCTGCCCGTGCGGAGGCTGCCCTTTTGGTCATTGACGCCTTTGAGGGGGTTCAGGAAAATTCAAGACGTCATGGATATATGCTGTCAATGCTCGGGATCAACCAGGTTTGTGTTTTGGTGAACAAAATGGATCTTACCGGTTATAGCGAAAAATCATATAAAAGGATTGAACGTGAATACAGGCGTTTTTTAAAAAAAATCAATCTGGAGCCCTCGTGCTTTATTCCGGTAAGCGCGGCAGAGGGAGAGAATATTGCGGGCCATTCCGAAAAAATGCCCTGGTATAACGGTTTAAACGTGCTGGAGGTTCTGGATTCGTTTAAAAATGAAAAACTGCCCGAGGAAAAGCCATTCCGGATGCCGGTACAGGATATATATAAATTTACTCTGAACGGTGATTCCCGCAGAATAATTGCAGGGACTGTTGAAACGGGAAGTATTTCGGTTGGAGATGAAATAATTTTTTATCCTTCGGGAAAGAGGACTGTCGTCAAATCCATAGAGGCATTCAACCGGCAGCCGCAGGAAAAAGTTTGTGCCGGGTGGGCCTGTGGCTTTACTGTAAATGAACAGATTTACATCAAGCGGGGGGAGATGGTTTGCCTTGCCAGCCAACCGCAGCCCATGGTAACGGGACGTATGCTGGTGAATCTGTTCTGGTTGGGGAAAAAGCCTCTTGTGAAAAATAAAAAATACTTTTTAAAGCTTGGAACCGCTAAAGTAGCAATGCAGCTCGAGGAAATTAAAAGCGTTCTTGACGCGTCCAGCCTGGACAGCAAAAAAAAGGACTGTGTGGAACGCCATGAGGTGGCTGAATGCGTTTTAAGCATGGACAGGCACATCGCCTTTGACCTGATGACTGATATCGCGGTAACAAGCCGTTTTGTGATAGTTGATGAGTTTGAAATATCCGGCGGCGGGATTGTAATCAATGATATGGAGGATCAGACCAGTTGGGTGCGGGATAAGGTTATCATGCGCAATTATAAATGGATTGGAAGCGATATCAGCACCGATATGCGCGCGGAGAAGTATAAGCAGAAGGCCGTGCTTGTGTTGATTACCGGTGAAAAGGACAGCCACAGGAAAGAGGTTGCCCGTACCCTGGAAAGACAGCTTTTTGATGACGGGAAGCTGGTGTATTACCTGGGTATCGGAAGCCTGTTATACGGTGTGGACGCCGACATTGTACTTAAAAACAGTGAGCCGATAAACAGAATGGAACATATCCGGAGGTTAACTGAGGTTGCTAATATTCTGCTGGAATCGGGAATGATTCTTATTGTGTCGGCGATTGAACTTAATGCATCGGATCTTGATGTAATAAAGACAGGTATTCCGCAGGAGCGTATTTCGGTTATATGGATTGGAAACGAACCTACCACCAATATTCCGGTAAAAATGTTTCTCCCGGAAACAGAAGAATATGAAGAATCCGCCAGGCGGATAAAAGAACAAATGGAGTGATTTGATATGCGTTTGTCAAGAAAAAGCGAATACGCACTTTTGGCGCTGCTGGACCTTGCAAGGCACTATAATATGGAAACGGCAAAGATTATTGAGGTTTCCGAGCGGAACGGTATTCCGAAGAAGTATCTTGAGCAGATATTCCTCCAGTTAAAGGGAGCCGGTTATGTAAGAAGTATACGGGGCGCGAAAGGGGGATATGAATTGGCAAAACCCCCTCATAATATCAGCCTGGCTGAAATAATCCGGTTGATTGACGGGCCTCTCGCTCCGGTAGGTTCCGCAAGCCAGTATTTTTTCGAACACACCCCAATTGAGAAAAATGACAGTCTGCTGCAGGTTTTCAAGGAAATACGGGAGATGGTTTCAAATAAACTGGAAAACACAAATCTGGCCCAGCTCATGTAAACAGATAAAGTTATTGTGCTTTTTCTCGAAATAAACCGCTGACAATGACAGCCTTTCTTCCTGAATAGTTACTTTAGTGCTTCATTTTATTTGGAAAGTTATAAACAGCATCTGTAAATACCCATTCAAATATGATATAATCTACTGATCAGCCTGTATTCAGGTGTGTTTTCTGCGCCAGGCTGTCATTTTCCTTGTATGGTGTAAACAGAGCTGCTTATTTATCAAACGCCCCGTTTTGGCGCCAATTCGCGTATACGTCAATTGAACAGGAGGAAGGACATGGTCTTTTTAAGTATGAACGACAGGGATATACGGGAATATATAAACGATTTGAGTGTTTACCATCGCGGTCGTATGTATTTCTTTAACGGGTATGTTCACAATTTGAATATAGACGAAACAAACAGGAAGATAACGGCGAGAGTACGAGGCAACAAAGACTATACCGTTCGGATAGCATTTAGCTCTTTTAACACTATAGAGGATGAAGCATGTACATGTCCTTATTTCAATGAATGGGGAAAACCTTGCAAGCATATTGCCGCAGTGTTGCTGGAAGCAAGGAAGCAGGAGGAAAACAAACACGCCCGGTATCGTGACAGCCATAAAGCGATTGATGCCATATTTCTAGAAATGGATAAAAACAGGGGGGGAATATTTCAGGGTAACGGGGAACAGGTTCATTTATATCCAAGATTATTTGTTTATCAGCAGGAAACGTCTGTTTACGCATATTTGGAGCTGCATGTGGGTACGAACCGATCCTATGTTGTAAAAAACGCCGAGGAGTTTATCGAGGCCTGGGTACGGGGGAAAAGGCTGGTTTTCGGCAGACAGCTTGTACTGGACAGCACGAGGCAGTTTTTTTCCGGGCGCGATGAGGTTATACTCAATATTTTAAAGGATATATACACAATACATCATGAATTGGGAATGTATAACGGATCATACCGTTACGGCAGCCTTATAAGGGGAAAACAGTTTCAGTTGATGCCAACCCATTTTGAAAATTTTCTGGAAGGTATGACCGGTGATGCTATTACGGCATCGGTTTTATCCGATGATCAGAAGATCGTACCTGTTACGGAGGAGGAAATGCCTGTTACCTTTGAAGTGAGGCAGTTGGATGAATGGTTGTCTGTAAAACTGGATACAAAGGAACTGCCTGTTAAGCTGACCCCAAACGCTCCGTTTTATTATTATATGGGGAAGATTTATAAAGTTCCCTTTATACAGGAGAGATATCTGGATATTATATGGCAAGGCTTCAAGGAGGCGGGGAGCAACGAGATAATTGTTCCGGTGCAGTATCAAGGCCGTTTTATATCCGAGGTTGTCCCCCTCATGAAAAAAACCGGGGATGTAATGGTAAATCCGTCTCTAAAGGAAAAGATCGTCCAGGAGCAGCTGAAGGCTGTCATATATCTGGATCAATACAACAAGGGAATAGCGGCAAGGGTGGTGTTTCATTATGGTGAGCATCAGGTTAATCCGGCCTTGAATAATAATTCATTTAATCCTGATATCGGGTTTATTCTGCGGGATATTGAAAAGGAACAGCCAATTCTTGATATTTTATACCAGTCAGGTTTTTTTGTTGAAAAAGATCAATTCTGCCTGTTGAGGAAGTCAGATATATATGGTTTTGTTTTTGAGAAAATGCAGAAACTCCAGGCTATGGCTGAAGTGTATTA
>CAZSVI010000043.1:0-16191 GCA_964610205.1 uncultured Oscillospiraceae bacterium | reverse complement strand
GACTTTAAAAAAGTAGCCGTTAAAAAAAGTATAAATATTTCAGGAAGGGTGTCTCTGGTTGATGATCTGCTTGAAATAGCCATTGAAACAAAGGATTTGGATAATGACGAACTGAAAGGTGTTCTTGAAGCATTAAGGAGAAGGAAAAGATTTTTCCGGTTAAGGGACGGAGCGATACTTCCGCTGGAAGAGTACCCGGGTTTCAGGAAAATAGCCGACCTTACCGAGCAGATGGATATAAGCCCGAAGGAAATGGATGGGGGAGTGATGTATCTTCCCAAATACCGTGCGTTATATCTGGAAAATGTACTAATGGAAACCGGGAATGAAATAGTGGAAAAAACCCATATGTTCCGTCAGCTTGTAGAAAGCCTCACAAATATGGAGGAGAAGGAGTATAAAATTCCTAAGCCTCTGGAGACGGTTTTAAGGGACTATCAGAAAGTCGGTTACCAATGGCTTAAAACGCTGTCTCAAAATGGCCTGGGAGGAATTCTCGCTGATGATATGGGACTGGGCAAGACACTGCAGGTTTTAACCCTGGTGCAATCGGAATGTGAGAAGCAAAAGGAGCCGTCTATGGTCGTCGCTCCCACTTCACTTGTGTATAACTGGGTACTGGAAGCGAAAAAATTCACCCCAAAACTAAAGGTTCTGGCTGTATCCGGGAATCAACTGCAGCGGCAGCCTTTATTGGAGAAAATAGGCGGGTATGATCTGGTGATTACATCCTATCCGTTAATCCGGAGGGATATAGAGTATTACAAAAAATACAAATTTTTATTCTGTTTTGTTGATGAAGCCCAGCATATAAAAAATCATTTTACCCAGTCAGCAAAAGCCGTGAGGAAAATTTCAGCCCGGAATCGTTTCGCTCTTACCGGCACGCCAATGGAAAACTCACTGATGGAATTATGGGCCATATTCGATTTTTTAATGCCTTCCTATCTGTTTTCACAACAGAAGTTTCAGGAACGGTTTGTAAAGCCTATTATTAACGCGGGTGATAAAAGTGCCGGAACAGATTTAAGCCGGCATATCCGTCCGTTTATTTTACGCAGGATGAAAAAGGATGTATTATCCGAATTGCCCGAAAAAATAGAGACAACACTGACATGCGAATTGACGGAGGTTCAGGGCAGGATTTACCTTGCACTTTTAGCCCGGGCGAAAGAAGAAATAGAGGCGAACATAGAAGAGAAGGGTTTTGAGAAAAGCCAGCTTCAGATTTTAGCCGCGTTGACAAGGCTTCGTCAGGTCTGCTGCCATCCTTCCACATTTATAGAGGATTATGAAGGCGGAAGCGGAAAACTGAATCTGCTGGAGGAGCTCATTGATGAAGCTCTCGAGTCCGGACACCGCATATTGCTGTTCTCACAATTTACTTCGATGCTGGATATTATTGAAAAGAACTTAATGAAAAAAGAGATAACCTATTTCTATTTATGCGGTAAAACACCGGCAGCTGATAGATCCTCCATTGTATCCCGGTTCAATGACGGGGAAGGACAGGTTTTTCTGCTTTCACTGAAAGCCGGGGGAACAGGATTAACCCTTACGGGAGCTGATACGGTGATCCATTACGATCCTTGGTGGAACCCGGCCGTAGAGGAACAGGCCACCGACCGGGCATACAGAATAGGGCAAAATAAGGTTGTCCAGGTGTTTAAGCTTATAACACGCAACACGATTGAAGAGAAGATATTGCTTCTTCAGGAAAAGAAAAAGGAAATGATTGATTTGGTAATAAAGCCGGGTGAAACAATGCTTCATAAACTGTCCCGGGATGAAATACGGCAATTGTTTGAAATATAACCGGCGATTGATTTAAAAACCTTTCCCCCGGGATAATTATAGTTTGTTCTGCCTTGATTGAAATGTTCTTCGGCTCCGTTACTTCTCAGATGACTGTAATAGATTGTCACACATTGCAGATGGGAGCTGCAGTATGCTATAATTGCAATTGGTAAATAAGACTTCCTTATGAAAGGTAAGGTATTTATGTTTGATAAACTGTATTCAATTGAAAACAAGTATGAAGAAATTAATATTAAACTTACAGATCCATTGGTAATCGCAGATCAGGATCAATATCCGAAGCTGATGAAGGAGTACACGGAGCTTTCTGAGATCGTGGAAAAATTCCGTGAATATAAGGGATACAAAAAAGCTATCAATGACTCTCAAGAGATGCTGGAAGACAAGCCGGACAAAGAACTTCGGGAGATGATTCTTCTTGAGATTGAAGAGGCCGAAGCCGGCCTTGAAAAAACAACTCAGGAATTGAAGATTCTAATGATGCCGAGGGATCCCAATAATGAAAGGAACGTTATTATTGAAATCCGGGGCGGAGCAGGCGGTGAGGAAGCTGCCCTGTTTTCCGGTGTTTTATACCGCATGTATACAATGTATGCCGAACGTCAGGGATGGACATATGACATCATTGATGCAAATGAGACCGAACTTGGAGGTTTTAAGGAAGTGGTATTCTCAATTGAAGGAAAAGGGGCATACAGCCGCTTGAAATTTGAAAGCGGGGTTCATCGTGTGCAGCGTGTTCCGGAAACGGAGTCCGGAGGGAGGATTCATACCTCTACCGTTACCGTTGCGGTTCTTCCCGAAGTTGACGATGTCCCGGAAGTTGAAGTGAATCAGGCCGATATAAAGGTAGATACCTACAGAGCTTCGGGAGCCGGTGGGCAGCATATAAATAAAACCTCCTCGGCAATAAGGATAACACATTTTCCGTCAGGTATTGTTGTAACATGTCAGGATCAAAGATCCCAGCATAAAAACAGGGATAAAGCCATGCGGGTCTTAAAGGCGAAGCTTTATGAAATAGCGCAGAACAGAACCGAATCCGAATATGCCCAAAACAGGAAGATACAGGTCGGTACCGGAGACAGAAGCGAACGGATACGCACATATAATTATCCACAGGGACGTGTAACCGATCACCGTATCGGGCTTACTCTATATAAAATAGATCAGATATTGGACGGAGATCTGGATGATATTATACAGGCGCTGATAACGGAGGATCAAACACAAAAGCTGGCTGTTATCGGGTAAAAAATGGCAACGGCTCCCTTGCTTCCATTTTTTATTCATGGTATAATATGTCACGGGAATAGCGTTTTGGATATTGTGTGCGGCGATATAAACAAAATCTTGGATGTTGTTTCAAAAGAATTTTTTTTTTCTGTAAATATTTCAAACGGTCAGCTTAAAGATAAGGATATTGTTTATAATATTAGAGATTTACTTGATAAAAACAGCCTGGAAGGCAGCCGTATAAAGATTGAAATAACTGAAAATACAGCTATTAATGATGTAAAAAGAACCCTGAGGGTGCTTCGTGAATTTAAAAAACTCGGGATAGACATATTTATTGACGACTTTGGTTCAGGCTATTCCTCTTTTAGAAATCTGAAAAAATTCCCAAAGACTCCATAAAGGTTGATCAATATTTTATAAGAAACATCTTAAAAAGCAAAAACGACTCAACAATTGTAGAAACAATGTATGCAATGACCATTGCCTTAAAAATGAATATTGTACTGGAAAGAGTAGAAACAAAGGAACAGCTTGATCACATAAACTCGCTTTTTTCCCGGTCTGCCAGCGATATCAGAATACTGCTTCAGGGGTTTCTTTTCAGTAACCCGATACCGTTGGAAAAATTAAGGGAATTTTTTCTGTCACAAACTTAAATCCGTTAAGCCATCCGAATATTTCCGTAAGACGGTAAACATATCTTCAGCCTCAAGGATTTTCAAAACGCTAATTTCTAATTATGATTTTTTTGATATTTCTTACCCTGTATTCGGAATTAATCGCATTAATAACAGCACCGATCAAAATAATATGCATGGCCCAGAAAAGCCATATGATTAAAAGAATAATGCCGGCAATCCCGCCGTAGATGTTTGCGAATTTAAAAAAGCGGTTCATAAAAAAAGAAAACGCTGAAGAGAGAAGAAGCCAGAGAATGGTGGCAAAAGCAGCACCGGGGAAGACATCTCTATACTTATGCCTTATGTTCGGAATTGTTTTATAAAGAATTAAGAATATAACAAGCAGAACCAGGACCGAAAACTCGTAACGGAGATAGTCCCATATACGTATAAACGTATCGGGCGACCCCAGATATTCAAAGAATATTTCACCAAGACGCCGGCCAAACAGAAGAAGGACAGTAGACACAATAATAAGAAGAACAAAGGAGGCTGTCAGTACAAGGGATAATCCCAACCGCTTCAGGCCGGGACGCTTTTCTATGACATATATTTCATTGATACTGGCAATGATTGATTGCACTGCTTTTGAAAAAGGCCAGAGGGAAGCCGCAACTCCGCCTATTGAAATAAACAGGTTCCTGTTTGACTGGGCGTTTTCCAATACCTGCAACGTTAAAACATAGGTGGATGTAGGTAAAAAGTGTGAAAGCGCCTGCATAAAAAGCGTATCATCCAGATGAGTTGCTCTGAACAAAGTTAAAATAAAGGCAACAAACGGAAAAAAAGCAAGAATGACAAAAAAGCTGGTTTGAGCCGCTAAAAAAGAAAGCTCTGCTTCCGTGTACCGCATATAAATTCTTTTCCCGTAAAAATAGGCTCTCTGAATAAATTTTTTCATAATCAATAGCTTCTCCCTGTAAATATTGCCGTATGTATATTATATAAGTATTACCAAAAATTATATCCGAAAATATACGTTAAAGTTTTAATGCTTCACAAAAAGAGGTAAAGTTAATTAACTGAATTAAACTGAATTAAAATTTACTGATTTACGCATAATGTTCTTTGATTTATTGACATTGCCGGGTAATCCATGTACAATAGAAAAGCAGTTAAATAGGTAAACGGAGAGATGGCTGAGCTGGTCTAAGGCGCACGACTGGAAATCGTGTAAAACCAGCACAGAATTGCATAAAAACTGAATATTTATACACGGAGAGATGGCTGAGCTGGCCTAAGGCGTACGACTGGAAATCGTATGAACGTTAATAGCGTTCCGAGGGTTCGAATCCCTCTCTCTCCGCCAAACCGTACAGGCAAAGACTTTGTACGGTTTTTTATTTCGCTGTTTTTGTCATTTTTACAATCCTTTGTTATAGTTTTTGTTATTTTGCACATTATTTAACTATGTATGTTTATTCACTATATACATGACTGATTTTCCCCGTGGTGCCGAAATGGTGCCAAGATTTAATAAATGCTTATAAAAACTTATAAGAAGATAAGAGAAAATATAACATTATCTTTCTCTATCACGGCTTTTTTTATGGGCATTTTTTGCTGTTTCCATTCCCTTGTTTTTATCCTGATGAACTGCATTATGGTAAGCATTCAACACTGCTGTTTTTCTATCCAGCCTTACATCCACATATTGAGCAGTAACACTGTCAAGGCTTGAGGATATTCCAAGCTGCATACCTACGCCCTTCAGACTGTGACCAAGTATTTGTCCTACTGTGTAGAAATCACCTGTAAGCTGGTGCATGTTCGTAGCTGCGGCATGTCTTAGGTCATGGTAACGAATATGAGGCAGGTCAAAACGCCTGAGCAGCTGTCCGAAATCAGATGATACTGTTTCTCTTCTGAATGGAACTCCGTTTGGCTTTGCAACAACCAGCCGGTTATCATAGTAAGCCGTCCCTGATAATCTGGCAAGCTCTTTTTGACGTGCCTGAAGGTCAAGCTGTCGCTCAAAATATGGACGTGCTGCTTCTGTAATCGGCAAAAGCCTGTCATGAGATTTTACCGGGGGCAGCTCATCAGGTAGCATGAGAGTACCAGGTAACAACTTATATGGCAATTGCTCAACTACATTGAATGTTCCCTTTTTTATATCTACATTGTCCCAGCGCAGCCCTAATACTTCACTGATACGTAAGCCGTACATGCCTCCGAGCATAACCATCATTTCCCACTCTGTTCCAAGAATATTGCCTATCAGCTGCTGCATCTGTTGTACTGTATAGGGGTCTGGTGTTTTGCCCTGCTTGCCAAATTTGGTGATGATACTTTGAGCAGGGTTACTTTCTATATAATTATATTTACGGGCAGCCTCCAGAGCAACACTCATTATACGATGACAGTACCTTACAGAGCTTTGGGACAGACCTTTTTCAAAAAGCTTCTGAAACATGTTATCCAGCATTGCTGAAGTCAGCTGACGTAGCTGTACATGTCCTATAGTGGGAATTATATGATTATTGATGTTGCTTTTATATCCTGCAAATGTGGATGGTCTCAGATTAACAGTTCCGTGGTTTTCTACCCACTCCTGTAAATAATCCTTTATGCTCTGTTTTCCTTGTCCTGCTACTGTAGTAATAAAGGATGGGTTTATGAGCTTGGTCTTCATTTCAGCTTCATGCTGCTGAGCTTCTTTTTTGGTAGTAAAGCCTTTCTTAGCATAAGTCTTGTAACCATCAGGTGTTTTATACTTGATGTTTACATCATATACTGTGCCAGGTCTGCCGGTCAAAGATCCGTCTCCATCCCTTTTGTTTCTAACCTGTCTTGAAGTTACAGCCATGCTAACACCTCTTTTCCTGCGAAATATTGGCTACAATTTTATTTCTTTCATACCAATTCCATATGGCAGCATCAGCAAGCAAACGACGATTTCCATTGAGGATATACTCAATTTCTCCTTTGTCCATCAGCTCCCTGAGCTTATTTTCTCCTATGCCGGAAACACGGCTCATTTGCTCCACTGTTTTCAGCATGGGCATTGTATCTATTATTTTTGCAGCCTGCTGCTTTGCAGCCATACGACCGCCTCCCTTCACATATAATAAGTAAGCAGATTATTTTCATGGCATCAGGGCAGCCCATATATTAAAAATGCTTAATTGCATCAATGGGCATACCCTGTGCCATATTCTGTTTTGGTTTTATCTTTTTGCAGCCTTAACCGGCGGACAGCGGTTAACCATCCTCATAGGAATTCCACCTCCCCGTCAACGACCGGGGTACACTCTGGGACCTAACCTCAACTATGCACAAGTATCATTATCCCGCCACATGGGTCATCGCCATAAATGCTACCAACATTTATTGATTGCATGGGTATTTGCTGCTCGCACCTTTCCTTCATTTAATGCATAAAAGCATAAATCCTTGGGTATTAATCCGACAAGATATCGGACAGGTGGTCCTGGCGTACCTGCAATCCGGCTATCCTTCATCAGGACATGTGGGGAATGTACCGGATAAGACAATTATTCTATTTTCAAAGATCAATTTGAGGGGGTAGTAAATGTCCCTCTACTAATCAGCAGATTTTTTGGGCAAAAGTAAAGCCCCTTCGTCAAATTTTTTTAAAAAATTCTCCATATTTTTTAAGGCTTTTTCAATGGATAGCACTATAGCCATTTTACTTACGCCTTCAAACCTTGCAATTTCTGCCTTACTCATACCGAGAAAAAAATGAGCGTAAATACGTTTTGCCTGTTTCTCCGGCAAACTGTTTATAGCAGCATAAAGCTCCTGACGACTTAACTTTCTCTCATAAATTTCCTCAGGAGACATGACCAGAAGAGTAAAGTCCCTTTCAATACCATCATTGGCGTCCACTGAGTAATAAGCCCTGTAGACACGACAACGCTCATAGTCTGCATGGTCTTTTCGTCCAAATAGCACTAACAGCTCAGCAAGCTTGTCTGTAACTTCAATAAAAAAGTCATAGTCGTAAAATGAGTAATAATCTCTTAAATTTATCCTTTTCATGTGTATACCTCCGTTTTGATTTTTTTGAGAAAACCAAAGCAGAGTGGGGGAGAACGGCACCCTGAAGAGTACCTAAAAAAAGAATTAGTACCTGTTATTTGATGAATGGATATATGCAAGTTATATAGTCGAAATAACGCAGTTTTTGTCGATAAGAAAACCGCAACTTGCTCTTTACAAATTGCGGTTTTGGAGATTATTCCATATGTAATTAACTTTAATATGATTAGAGGATGAGATCTATTCAAAAAGGCTTTAATAAGAGCATGAACATTGAAGAAACCTATCTTGCTACAGTTATAGTCTTTGTTTGCCTTAAACCTCACCTCTTGCAAAAATATAAAGCATAACAAGTGTCCTTTATTCCATGTTTAATATTGTAGTATTTTGTCGCATTTTGTAGTTTATGTTCTCAATTTAGTAATTTTTTACCATGATATAGCATAAAAAAAACCTGCCGCTTCTTTAAAAGGGCAGGTAATACACATTAATACACATAAATATTATGTGGCAGCCAGGCTGTCATAGTGTTTCAAAACACCTTAGACCCTATAGCTTTGCGTCCCTGTCTTTTGCCAGGTTTGCCCTTATCAATTATACCGATTCTGTATTCATGTATCAATAAACTAAAATTTAGCCAAACAATATATTTAGCATATTTAGTGTTTTAATATACGGTATTGGGATAAAGTTCTTTGTGCAAATTTTTTTTGCATACGTTGCTTTAATAATAAAACACCCGAATATATACCAATTAGGACAATAAAAATCTCCAATCTACCTAATATCATACCAACCATTTGAATGATCAATGTTGCTGATGATGTTGTTGGTCCAGTCAATCCAATGGATAACCCCACTGTACCCAAAGTCGATGCAAACTCAAACATTGCTTCTGTAAAGGTACTATTAGTTGTCAATGTAAGAAGCAGCACACCAATAATGTATATAGCAAAGTAACACGATGTAAAGCCCATGGTATCTGCAATAAAGTTACTGTCAATAGGTGTCTTGCCCTGCGCTTTATAATAACTGGGTGCTGTTACTCTACGCAATGGATTGATGCGCTTGCGTATATTTTCCTCAGTCATACGCAATAATAAATATACTCGAGTAAGCTTAATGCCACCAGCTGTTGAACCAAAACCTCCACCAATCAACATAAGTAATATAAGCATACCAACAGTAAATGGTGGCCAATCCGTGTAGGATACAGTGGAATAGCCAGTGGTTGAAAGAGCAGATACAATGTTAAACAAGGCTATCCGTACACTTTCTGCCGCGCTCATATAAAGCCTGTAAAACAACGAAAAGGCTGTCAGCGTAACAAACACTGCAAGAAGCACTGCCATAAAACGAATTTCACTTACACGCTGAACCTGCTTAAACTTCCTTTTTGTAATCATCAGCAACACAGCAAAATTAGTTGTACCTATAAGCATAAGCATAATGGTGACTGCTTCAATAGCAAGACTATTATATTCTCCAATACTATCAACTCTGGTAGAAAAGCCACCGGTAGACAGAGCAGACATTGTGTGAAGCAAGCTTTCAAATAGGTTCATTCCAAAAAGAATATATAATATAGTACCACAAATAAGAAAAGACAGATACATCAATAAGATAATTCGTGCTGTCCTTTTAAGATTTGGCATTAGCTTATCAGGATGCCCTTCAGCATTATAAAGATTCATTGACTGCTTCCCTTGAATAAACATAACCATTACCATAACAAAGCCTAATCCTCCGCAAAACTGCATAAAGCTTCGATGGAATAAGAATATATTCGGAGTGACCTCCACATCCACTACAGAAAGACCAGTGGTTGTCCACCCGCTTACCGCTTCAAATAAAGCATGTATAAAGCTTAGTTGACCTGAAATCATAAAAGGAGTTGCACCAGCTAAAAATCCATAGAACCAAGCAAATAACACTGTCAAATTACCGTACTGCATCGTACGTGACCACTGGAGGCTATTATCATTATGCCTTAATGTTAAACATAAAACCAACCCCAGAATTATAGATGTAATTGATGGTATAAGGAATGAAGGTGCTAATTGTACTTCATCTGGATAAAATGGCAATACTATAAGTGGCACGGCAAGCAGTAGCCCAATCAATAATATCAACTTACCGCAATTGTTGCAATTATAAAAGTAATTTTTTATCGTCATATTTGTCCAGTCAACTCCTTAATAGCATTCATTTCCTGCTTGTCTGATGATATTAGAATAAGCATATCTCCTGCCAAAATCCTTGTATCTCCACGAGGAATCATACTCTTTTCACCTCGAAGGATACAACCGATAATAACCTCTTTAGGCAAGTTGATTTCCCATAGCTTTTTGCCCACAACCGGTGCAGTCCCAGATATGGGGACTTCTGCTATGCTGATACGTGCTTCAGCTGTTGGTAACAATGTTGCTATTCCTTCCAGAAATGCCTGTTGCTCTATTATGTTTGTAATTGCATTTACTGCACAAACAACAGAATCAATCCCCATCTTATAAAAGAAATCTGTTTTCTTTGGATCATTAATAAGTGCGACCGTCTTTTTAACATTAAATTTCTTTTTGCATAGTTCACAAATTACCAAATTGTCATCGTCATTTTGGGTAAGAGCTATAGCAATATCTGCATCCCATGCATTGGCATCTTCCAAAATAAATGGTTTGGTTCCATCTCCATTTATAACAGTCAAAGAATCAATTTCAGATAATATAAGGCAGTTTTGGTAATCGTTGTTGATTACTGTCACACGATATTTCTTTTTTATCAGCGAATTGCCCAGTGAACGTGCCTTGTTAAAACTACCTATTAAAAGAATATGCTTTTTCATATTATTCCATCCTTTCTCCATTTGCATTTCTAAGCAGTTTACTTATCTCATTTATGGAGAGAAGAACAGGGCAAATCGTATCAATACCTGATTCACCATAAACACATCCTTTTTCAGGATCATATAGCCTGGCTATAACATGCTCTTTTTTGAATAGTTCTTTAGCCATCTGCGAGACCATAATGTTAGTGTTGTCGTTATCTGTAACTGAAATTACCACGGTTGCGTTCTCTATTTGTGCTGCATGGAGTACATCAATATCTGTAGCATCCCCAGTAAGTGTGAGTCCTCCAAAGGAAGGTGAGAGTTTACGAAAAGAATCTTTATCACGGTCTATTACCAGAACATTTTCTTCTCGATCAGACAGTGTGTTGGCAAGACTAGCACCTAAACGTCCGCAACCAATAATAATTGAATAATTACTTGATTTTTCATTTTTTAATATTTTCATTTTTAACCCTCCCAACAACATGACCAATACCACGTCGGTCATATTCAATTTTATACAAATTCTCTTTCTTTTCACTGAGACAATCAGTTTCATCATATGCACATTTTCCCTTTGAAAAAAAGGTACCATAGTGTTCTAAATTGTGCCTAGCTGGAAGATAAGTAGGATCAAGTACCCAAGCTGCTCGAAAGTGCTTCATAGCTGACAGATGATCACCTTTTTTTTCGAGCAGAATACCAATTAAATTATGCGGCTCAGGCGCATGTGGATGGCTTCCCATAGCACTTTGAATAAGCATTTCACTCTCTTGATATTTGCTTTGTTCTATAAGTTTCCTTACAGTACGACACAATTCAGTCAATTCTTGTTGGCTTTTCGGTATATCGACCTGTTTCACAGTTTCCATCCCCTCAAATCTTTATTAAATTTATAAATTTATTTATAATAGTAACAAAGATGGTGTGAGGATGGTGTGAGAAACAAGTCTTTCATGTGAGAATTCTGTGAGGACTAAAAAAGGCCACTCTGGTAACAGAAATTTACCAAAGTAGCCTTTCATACATATACAAATTATTCATCCTTAAGCCTGTATCCTACGCCAATTTCTGTTATTATATAGCGGGGTTTTGCAGGATTCTTTTCAATTTTTCGGCGCAATCCGGCCATTAGTGCTCGCAGTGCTTGTGTATCTGTTCCATAACCCACACCCCATATTTCTTTTATGATATATCCTGTCGTTAGCACTTTCCCAATGTTCTTAAAAAAGAGAGCCAAAAGATTATACTCCATAGGGGTCAAATGCAGTTCTGCTTCGTCGAGATAGACCAAATGCTTTTCTAAATCTATACGCAAACCCGATACAGAAAGAATGGCTTGTGTCTTACTTGTGCTTTGTTTATATAAATGTCGTAAGGCTACCCGAATACGTGCCATGAGCTCTGTTGTAGAAAATGGCTTTGTCAGGTAATCATCAGCACCTGTGTCGAGTGCTGCAGCTTTCTCCTTATCCTGATCTCGTGCAGAAATAACGATTATAGGCATTTCAGACCATTCACGCACCTTTTTTATAACATCCATTCCATCAAAATCAGGCAATCCAAGATCTAGTAACATCAAATCAATCTGTTCTGATATAAGTATTCCAAGCGCTCCTTGTGCAGTACCAGTGGTTATGGAATTTAAACCTTCCTGTTTAAGAGAATAACAAATAAAGTTTCTGATTTGTACATCATCTTCTACAACGAGAATA
This sequence comes from uncultured Oscillospiraceae bacterium, assembly GCA_964610205.1. Lineage (GTDB taxonomy): Bacteria > Bacillota > Clostridia > DSM-8532 > DSM-8532 > CAZSVI01. Next base: position 3,907 of record CAZSVI010000043.1, on the reverse strand, counting down.
CATTCTTTAAACCTGCTCATTATTTTTCACCTCCAAAGGGAGCGTAAAAATAACCTCCGCTCCTTGACAGTCACTACGATTAAAAGCTTTTATAGTTCCCCCATGTGCCTTTATAATAGTATCACAGATAGAAAGTCCGAGCCCTATTCCACACTTTACATCGGATCTTTTTGTACGGGATGTATGGAACATCTCGAAGATGTGTGGTAAATCTTCTGTTGCTATTCCTGTACCATTATCCTTAACTACAAATACTGCAGAATTTGTAGTTTCATCTTTTCTTACTGAAACACAAATTTCACCCTCTGCCATTGTATGTTTAGTAGCATTATCCAGAAGGTTAACCAAAACCTGTTCTATCAATTTGGCATCCATCGGTACAAATAGCAATTCATCTGGAACACTGACTGTAATCTCATGTTCCGGTAGTCTTTGTGAAACACGGTTAACCGCACTGCCTATCACTTCTTCCACAGCCTCCATTTGCTTATTCAAAATTAATTTGCCCTCTTGCAATCGAGTAAGGTTTAAAATATTCTCTACAAGCGAGTGCAGCCAATTCGTGTCTTTGTAAATATTTTCCGATAAAGAATATCGAGGATCATTAGATGCAGTCATGTCCATAAGCATTTCTGCTGTACCCATAATACCAGAAAGTGGAGTGCGTAAATCATGGGAAATTGCTCGTAACAAGGTCCCACGATAACGTTCCTGTGTAGCTTCCTCACGCTCTTTAATACGCTGTTCAGAAGACCTGAATCTATCCATTGCCATGGCCGTACTTTCGATCATGGAGTGTAAAAGCCGTATCTGAGATTCGGTCATTGCTTGCGCTCTTTCTTTTGGTATCCTGATAATGCCAAGAATGCTTTCCCTTCCATAAATAGGCCAATCATAAAATTCTTCTCCAACATCATAACCTGTTCGCAATCCCTCTATCCTGTGCTTGAACTCTACTGTGTCTTCAACTTTTCTACGTACTTGCTTTTCTGATGTAATCTGCTGAATAAAAGACAACGCCGGTAGTCCATTACTATCGAAGCAAAGGATAGCAGCTTTACAGGCAAAACATTCACTTATCTCTTTTACAGTTATACCAGCAATATCATGTATGTCGTTAGCATCAGTAAGATAATTTGTAAGGTTATAGACAGCCTTTGTTTCTGCCTCTTTTTCTCTCGCTGAGAGTGCGCTCTGTTTAACATGAGAAGTAAGAGTACTTGTGATGAGAGATGTAATAGTCATAATGATAAATGTTATGATATAACTCGGATCATTAACAGTAAATGTATAGTATGGCTCTGTAAAAAAGTAATTAAACGCAAAAGTTGCTATCACCGACGCAAGGATGCCAAATATAAATCCATTTGTAAGCCATGCAGTCATTAGCACTGCAAGCAGATAAATAATAACAATATTAGTTTCAGGAAAACCAATAAAACGAAAGAGATACCCCATGATGGAAGCAGTCAATAAAAAGGTGGTCATAAGAAAGGCACGAAAAACAAAATTCTGTGTGGTTCTTATACGTTGTTCAGACAAGATATATCACCTCCAAACCTTCCTGCTTTTGTCCTACCATCAATCGGCTTTTCAGTATTATCAGGAACAAGCCATAAATTTCCCTTCTTAATTGCTCCTGTTATACGCCCGGCAGAACAATAGTAATTTATCATTCTACTCGTAACACCCCATTTTTCACTAACTTCTTTGAGTGTTAAATATTTCATTTTTGCACCGCCTACCATATATTTTATAATTTATTAACAACCTTAGTATATTTCGAGATAACGAAAAAAACAAGTAAATATAAAAAATTAGTATTCATCCTTTATAGACATAAGATTTGAGATATCTAAATGATAAACTGAAAGTATCCTTTATTAGCTTTATATAAAGAATTGCAAATTCCACAGTATATTGTTCATAAGGTTACTTCAACGCAACTGCATATCATGATACCCATTCTTCTTTTCTTTTGCAGAAGCTGCACTTAATACTACAGCTTTATAATTTGCTGCACCACTCCTCATATCCGGCAGTTCTCCCTTTTCTGCCATAGAAGAATAAGCGTTACCCCCCACTATAATGTGATCCAGGATTTTTATCTCAAGGGGATGAAAAATGTCAACTATTCTTTGTGTCAATAGCTTATCTTCTGTAGAAAAGCTCAGAGATCGGCCTGGATGATTATGAGCTAATATCATAGATTTACAATCACAGGCAAGGGCATACTTTAATATTTCTCTGGGATAAACTGCTGTTTGTCCAATACTCCCTTCAGACATAGTTTTAGTCTCTATTATGTTGTTGCCGCTGTCCAAAAAAGCAACCATGAATCTTTCTTTGTCCTTCATCCCACCTAATAGAGCTGAAAAATATTGGCCTGATATGGTTGACGAATTTAGCACAATTTTATCATTGCTCTCATAAATTTTCAAAATATTATAAGAGGAAATGAACTCGTTAAGTAAGCCAATCTTTTCAAGCTGCTTCTCATTTGGCTCCAAGATATGCGGATGCTCTAAAATATTAAAGGGATTATTAATTTTTAAATACTGACGAACTTTTCTGGAGGGCAGTCCGGTTAATGATGTGAGACCTTTTAAAAAGTTTTCGATATGATGTATATCTTTATTCATTTTATGCTCGCCCCCTTTTTATATCAGATAGTTCTATAATGGCTTTTATACTTTTCAACTTCTCAGAAGTCTCTTGCGATAAGTCCATTGATTCTATTTGCAGAAAAAAGTTATTAATCCCCATTCCATGAATGTACTTATGGATCTTTTGTCTTGTATCTGCATCCAGATCAATCAAATCAGCCAATAACCCTACACACTTTTCATATTCCTTCTCTTTTAATTCTTGATAATTCATACATCTTCCACCTTTCCATATAATTTGAATTAACCGCCAATAAGCTGCAAGAATAGCTCTTTATACTCATCCTGCATTAGCTCATTCAGCATTTTTACTTGATGCTCATTAAGGTTATATTCAGCTTTCATATCCCAGCAGGATTTAGATGACACATTGATATACAGGATAGTTTCAGTTGTGGTAACCGTTTCTTCAACTTCATTGTCATCTTCATCAATAGTGATTATTGTTTCTTCATACTCAATGCTCTCCAGCCAATAATCAATGCTGTTCATATCCCAGAAGACACTCCTTAAAATGTTCTTCTTTACATTATCAATAGTTGCAACCTCCATGCTATTTTCCACACTATCAGTAACCCTGACAGCGTAGACCGCCAGAATGTCATGCCAGTTGTTTACTGAGACATTTGCGTTTCCTGACAACACCAGAGTATCATAGGAATACTGTTCTTTTATCTGTTCATACTCAGTTATAAATTCTTCACTAAGCTCGTTGATAACCTCTGTCATAGTCATTGTATTATGGTTGTAGCTTTCATTGGATAAGAAGATTCCAAAAACTGAACTCAACAAAAAACCTGCAAGACAAATCACCAGAATAATAGCAATAGCAATCCATCCGCCTACAGCAATCAAGGTTATTAGACCCTTAACAGCTACTATGGTTGCCTTTATAGTAATGGCAATTGCCTTTGCAGTAGCCTTTACAGTGAAAGCTACTGCTCTTGCTGCCACTCGGGCTTGCTGTACTGCTCTTTTAGATGCTCGTGCAGACCTTGCTACAGTTTTAGATGTTGTTTTGGCTGCTGCCTGTGAAGTTTTTATAGTAGCTTTGGTAGTATATCCGGCAGTTTTAACCGACTTTTTTAATGTTTTTATCATTCCTTTAGTAGCTTCTTTTACAGCTTTTCTACCGGTTTCAGTAGTCTTCTTTGTGGTTCTACCTGTTTTACTGAAGCCGCCAGATGGTTCCACTGCTGCTTTCAATCTGGGTTCAATAGATAAATTGTGTTTTGCATCTG
>CAZSVI010000042.1:15563-27336 GCA_964610205.1 uncultured Oscillospiraceae bacterium | reverse complement strand
TACTTTATCGATTAAAAATACAGCTATACCGAATGCTATGAAGTCAGCTTAACTAATACGTGCGAACCGTCCCCTTGTATGCCCTGTTGTTAAATATCCCCTTGAAACACGGTATCTGTATCCCGGCATAGGTATTGAACTGCTTTTCGTCCCGTTTCTGCAGCTACAGGCAGTCCTCCTGGAGCCATTAGGCGTTGGCCAGCAAAATAAACATTTTTTATGCTCGCAGGTTTAGAGGGATAGCTTACCATTTTGCTCCCCTTGCCTATGATCGTCATCCATGAACCTTTATAGGAATGTAAATATCGTTCATAGGTCAGTGGTGTTGCTACATCACAAACGGCAATCTTTCCGGCAGTTTGAGGGTATTTTTTTGTTAGTATTTTGATAAATTCATCAGCCAGCTTTTGTTTTTCAGCTTCATAAGTGCCATTTTCCTTACAGGCTTTCCAGAAATCATAGCTATCTCCTCCGATTATGGAAGTCAAGGCTGTGCAGCCTTGTGGCGCATATCCTTCATAGCCTGCATAATTATTGAACCCAATGGTATATTGAGGCACTCCGCCGACAAGAAGAGGTTCCTCCGAGATAAATGTTAAGCTCTCTGGCACATCGGATAAATCAGCCTCTACACCCACGCTGATAAAGGTGTTGAGAGCAGGTATTGTACTATTACGCATCTTTTCAGCCCATGGTTCACGAATAGGAGCATCAAACAAATTATTAATGGCAACAAGTGTATCCTGTGTCACGATCACAGCATCTGCCCCAATACATTCACCGCTGATAATTACACCATAAGCAACACCCTTTTCAACGGCTACTTTGCTTACTGCTTTGCCATATTGTATCGTGCCACCCAATGCTTTGAAATGCTTTGCCATACGGCTTGCCATGGCAAGTGAGCCACCCTCAGGATACCCTCCATCACCGGAGGTTAACGTCGCAACAGTAAAAGCCAGTGCGGTAGCACTGTAATCTGAACCTACTATATTATTAAGCAAACGTTGTAAAAGCGGGCTTTTAAACCGGTCTGCAAATTCTTTTGAAGATTGATTTGCATAAAAAGACATTCGAAGTAAACAGGGCAACATTCTAAAGAGCGCCGATAACCCAAAGGAAGCTTTTTTCTTTACCTTAACGTTCTTGATATCTGAAATCGGCATGGAGACCTTTGAGAATTTTTTAATGTCCTTGTAAAATGCGTTAATTCCCTTCTCATCAGCCGGTGAAATCTCTAGGAAATGCTTGCGCATTTTATCAAGATCGCGGTAAAGATTTGCCATTTGTCCTTCATATTCGAAGGCGAAAAACGGATCGCGATGATAAATATTAACACTATCGTCTAAAGCGCCAAGTTCACGCCAAAGCTTGTTAAGTTGTGTTTTTGGTGAGGAACCTGTTAACCAATGCATGCCACCCTCAAATAAATACCCTTTTCTTCGCCAGCTTGTGGAGGCACCTCCAGGGATGGTATGGCTTTCATAAATTGTAACGTCAAAACCGCTTTGAAGCGCGTAAATACCTGCTGATAGTCCAGCGATACCCGCTCCGACAACAATTACTTTCTTCATTCTTATTTCCTCCTTATAATATCAATAATCCAATCACTTTCAGGACAGGGCGTATCAGGATGCAGTGCCATTTGTTCTGCTATACCCTGAATTGCGCACCAATAAGCGATTCCCAGTGCGTATGGATCACCCTCCCGAATGGTGCCATTTGCCTGACCTTTCTGAATCAGTAAGGTTGTCGGCGTATAAATGTCAAAATTCTGTAGCATTTCTTTAATACTTTGCGGCGCTGCTTCGTTATAAAACACTTGACTCATCAGTACAAACATATTAGCTGCAAACGATTCCGTCTGGACAAAGTGAAAAATTTGTTTGGCGGTTCTTTCAAAAAACAGGATTGGCTCCATATCTGAGAATTCCATAACACTCATTGGTCCTGATAACCCCATTGAGATCAGTTCTTCATACAGCTTTTCCTTCGAGTCAAAATAATGAAACAAAAGTCCGACACTCATCCCGACATGCTTTGCAATATCGCTGATTTTCGTTGATGCATATCCCTTTCGGATGAACATATTCAGCCCTGCCATAAGAATTTCTTCCCGGCGTTTTTCTTTTTGTTCTTCACGAATTCCCATTTGTTGAATCTCCATTCATTGAATGATAATTCAATATTATCACAAATATTCCTTTTGTCAAAAATAAAAATAAAAAAGCCTCTGTTGCATCATTGCTTGCAGTAAAAGAACCTGTCAGGATAAGATTATTGAAAAAGAAGCTGTATCATGTGTATTGCTACAGCAATCCCTTTTTGATGAATAAGAAGCAAAGTTGGGATTGCTGACATAATAATACAAATTCATATTGACAAAAATTTTTTAGTTAAATATAATAAGGGTAAATAATTCTTACACCGGGAGTTATATTATGTATACTTTAGTTTTATCAAAGGCTGGAAGCAGAGAAGTCAATGAAGAGTTACTTAGCTTTATTTTTGCAAACATATAATTACCAAAAGTATCCCGGCCAAAGAATGAATTCCTGTCCTGATACGCAACATCACCTGTTTAAGATTTTCCAAAGGTGTCAGATCTTCAATATTATTGTCACCGATATAAAGGTTTCTTAACGAATTTAAATTAGCCAGGGGGCTTAAATCCTTAATTTTATTTACATACATGTATATGCCGTGAATGCTTTTCAAATTTCGCAAAGGGCTCAAATTTTTAATATTATTATGATTAAGGCCAAGGTGATATATCTTGGTATTATATCCAAGTTCAACCGCATAATCCGCATTATCTGATATAATCAGAGATGAACCGCATATTAAGGCACGTAAACGGGTGGAATCATACTTTATTAACTTGAAGGGTAGAATAAAGAGTCATTCAGGACTTGAAGACGTGCAGAAGAGAATCGTTATCGGCCTCTTTCTATTACCGGGATCGATACACTGACTGCCTATGTTGAAAGTCAAATGCTTTCATGCTGCTTGCCGGAAATAACAAACGAGTATAGAATAGTAGGAGTTTCCTGGGAAAATGTTGTGTATGAAACATATACGTTTACATGTTTATCTGTAAAGTCACAAAAAATTATTGCTATGTTTATGGTGTGTGTTGGATAAAGTGTTTTCATTGTATAAACGGGTAGGCATATGTTGCGTTCCGGGAAGTATACGGTTTTATTGAATAAATCGCGGGATGTGTCGGCAGTATGCAAATTTTTTTTGAAGGAGGTGTGACGATGATATTTGCCTATAATCCTGAATTTTATTCTTATGAAGATATGAATTATTACTATATATTCAACCAGAAACTGTACAATGATATTCTTTTGCATATCACATCTGAAAAAAATTCTCAAAAAGCGAATCATTTACTTATTAGCGGCGGTGCAGGTTACGGTAAAACTATGCTGCTTTTACGATTATATATGGAGTTTAGAAATAATAGCGATCAAGCATATAAAACAGAGATATACAAAAGAGCAGTAGGAGGTGGGGAGGCAGTATCAGCAATATCCAGAGAGGTAGGAATAAGCGAAAATACCCTATACGGGTTTTTAGCGGGCGTAAATTATGTTAACTTTATATTTTTCGAGCACCGGAAATAGTAAATATATTACAAAATATTTTTCGAAGACTATGGGATGTCAGCTATAGAATAAAGTGTTGATTTTATAAATATGATTTGCACTAATGACACAATTTCTTTTTTCTATCCAATTTATGGTTCATGTGTACCGTCCATTATGCGTGAGTTTGTGACAAAATATAAATCATATCTAAATGGCAAAAAAATCATTATATTTTGTACTCAATTTTTGTTTTCGGGTGATGGAGCCAGGGTTTTCACTGACCTGCTGAAAGGTATATGCTATACTGTTATCTATGCAGAGCATTTCAATATGCCAAATAATATTTGCAATTTTTTCTTATTCCCTGTTGCAAGTAAGGAAAAGATAACAAAATAATCCCCAACTATAACGGCTTTCTTTGCACAGGACAAAGCCAATGCACCTGTCACCACGTCTACCTGGGAAGCCTCATCAATGATTACATAATCAAATAGGTAATTTTCACTGGTACAGCTTCTTAATGAATGGGTAGTGCTTAGTATAACAGGATATTCCTTAATAAAGGAATCAAAGTTTTTCCATAGGTCTTTTGTGGAGAATATTACCCTGTTCTTACCCTTTTTATACTGTTGAACCAGTTCAGCTTTCAGTAGCTTCATGGAAACCGCACTGTATTCTTTCATTTCTCGATCAAAGTGATAATTGCCCAGTTTATGGGTCAATGCTTCAATATCATTTTGTAACTCTTTCATTTTTTTCTCATAGTATGATTTTTGCAGAAAAGAAACAATAGCTTCCGGTGTGTAATAATAAAACCTGAAACTGTATATCCCGTATGTAAAAAGGTTATATAACTTTGTTCTAAACGAAACGCTTTCCTTTTCAAGACACTTTTTGAATTGAAATAACAATTTCAACAAATTGTCTGATCTAATCCTGTATAACGAACTCAATTGCATAGATCCAATACCTGATTCCTGAAAGTATTGATTAAAATATTTATACTCTGTTTGCAATTCCGTGAACTTTTGCTTTAAATCTGACAGTCTATTCTGTATTCCAAGCATATCGTTCAGCTTCTGTTGAGAATCACGTAAGATTGTCTTCATCGTATTTATTGCTTGAGGTGGTATTATCCAGCTACTCATATCCGGATATACACCTTTTTGTTCATTAAAAAATTTTTCTTTATTTTCTTTGTTGCCCAAAAAAGCAGCAAAAAAATCCACGCCGTATTTTTCCAACTTTTCGAGGACATTCGCTGTTGCTGAATTATTGTTTGAAACAACGGCAACAGTTTTATTATTCATCATTGCATTAGCGATAATATTGAGTATGGTTTGAGTTTTCCCTGTTCCAGGAGGGCCTTCAATTACACTGATCTGCTCCGCTAAAGCTTTTTCCGTCGCTGCTTTCTGGCTTAAAATAAACCCGAAAGGGAAAATAAGCTGACTGTAGTCGCTATCTATCAACAGGCAGCAATTCCGGTTACATTTATTCCTAACTTTATCGTAACGGCGTGCTCCAATTGCTTCCGCTGTAATAATGTGTTATGCTTGTAATGTAATATTAACCAGGTCTTGTCATAAGCCCTCAGACCCTTCGCTCTTGCGTTTTGTCGCGGGTTTCGCAAAAGCTTAATTAAAATGTCAGGTACAGGTAAAAATTTTGCCTGTGCTTTTCAATATCGAATGGGAACAGGGGTTAGAATTAGAAATCTTTACTTTGAAGGGATGGGGAAATGGGAATATTCTGTGGTGTGGATATGGTGGAAATTCAACGGGTTAAGGATTCCATTGAGCAGAGTGGAGAGACCTTCATAAAAAAGGTTTTTACACCGGGTGAGATTGAATATTGTGAAAACAGGAAAAATGGAAGGTATGAAAGCTATGCCGCCAGGTTTGCCGCCAAGGAAGCTGTTTCAAAGGCTTTGGGAACAGGCTTTTCAGAGGGCGTTTCTTTAAAGGGTATTGAACTGGTTGCAGGTAAAGGCGGGAAGCCAAAGGTGGTTCTTCACGGGTCAACCCTGGAACGATACAGTAATATGGGCGGAATTTCAATGGATATAAGCCTTACACACAGCTATAATTATGCCGTGGCGTTTGCTGTGCTGCTTACAAAGGATCCGGAAACGGAATCCGGCGAGGTTAACGTTAATGGAGAAAAAAATTAGTTTTATACATTGTGCCGATATTCATATGGATGCATCCTTTCAAAGCATGGGACGAGATATCTTTGCCAGGGAACGCAGAAGGGATCTTAAGAGGACGCTGGAGGACATTGTTTCACTTGTTCTTAAAAGCAATACTGATTTTCTTGTTGTTTCCGGAGATTTATATGAACATCAATATATTACAAGATCAACCATACAGTGGATTAACGAGCAGTTTTCAAGGCTGTGTAATAAGCCTGTAATTATTGTTACAGGCAATCATGACCCCTGTGTAAAAAATTCATGGTACCGGATTTATCCCTGGAATACCAATGTACATATTCTGACAACAAATAATCCCGTATATATGGATGAAGAGTTGAACGTGCTTTTCTACGGAATCGGTTTTGATACCTTTCGCCAGGATCAGCTTCCTGCTATGAAAATACCGGAGTTATCACCGGACATGTATAACCTGTGCCTTTTTCATGGAACAATAGATATGGCTTTTACGCAATATCCCTATAATCCTGTCGGATCAAAGGAATTGATTGAGATGGGTTTTGATTATTATGCCGCGGGACATTTTCATGAAAGAAACGAAACACTGGCCAAAGAGGGCATTATAAATTCAGGAAGCCCCGAACCCCTTGGCTTTGACGAGCAGGGGGAGCATGGCGTATACCGGGTTTGTCTTAATAAAAGGCAGGGGATGCTTCAAAGGGAATACGGTTTTATTCCGTTGCAGCAGCGAAAGTACTGTGAATTTAATTTGGATGTTGGAGAATTGGAGTCGGATACGCAGGTTAAGGCAAAGCTGGACAAATTTCTGAAAACCTATAACTATAAAAGGGATATTGCAAGGGTGAATTTAACCGGCAGGTTATTTCCGGGGTATAAAATTGATACGAAGGGTCTGGAACAGGAACTCGAGGGAGTATGTTTTTTTACAAAGCTTGCGGACAATACCCGTCCGGGATATATACTTGAGGAATTAATCAAAGAAAAGGATATTTCAGGGGTTTTTGCAGCCAAAATGCAGGAGAGAATTTCAAAGGCGCAGGGAGAAGAGAAACGCATACTGGAAAAGGCACTCTATTTGGGCCTGGAGGCTTTATTTGAAGGAAAAGTAATCTTATAAAAATTAAATTTTGTGAAGAGGCGTTTATATGATACTTACTAAACTTGATGTAAAGGGGTTTGGCAGGTTTGAAAACCGTAAATATTGTTTCGGCCCGGGTCTGAATGTGGTTTATGGCTGCAATGAATCCGGAAAATCCACTCTGCAATCTTTTATAAAAGGCATGTTTTTTGGATTGAAGGGAGGAAGGAAGGCAAAGGACGGTTCACTGCCTCCGGCAAGGCGGTTCAAGCCCTGGATTGCCGCGGTATATGGCGGTGTTATGGAATATGAGCTGGATAGCGGGAGACGATATAGTGTAACAAGAAACTTTGACAGGAACACGATTAGTATTCATGATGGATATAACAATAATATCACAGGGGAGTTTTCAGCGGAGAAAGAAGAGGGTGTTCGGTTTGCCGAACAGCATATGGGTTTATCCGAACGTTGTTTTGAACGTACGGCGTTTATCGGACAGCTTCAGAGTTTTGTTGACAACGAAGGCAGAAAGGTTCTGGCCGAGAAGTTCATGAATATCCGGCAGGGAGGAGCAGAGGAAGTATCTTATCAAAAAGCGTTAAAGGCACTAAAGGATGCGCAGCTTTCTTATGTTGGAAGTGAAAGAAGTACTACCCGTCCGCTTAACCTGATTCAGGCAAGATTGGATGAGACCGTCCGGGAAGAAGAGGCGATACAGCGGCTTTATGAGAACGGCAGGGATACTTTTTCGGAACTGGAGCAGGAACGCAAGAAAGAAAATATATTGGAAATTCAACGGGGAAGCCTTCTTGAAAAACGTAAAAGAATAAAAGAAAACATGGAAATACTGGAATCGTGTAAAAAAATACAGAAGCTTAAGCAATATCTTATACAAATACAGGAGATTGAGAGTAGTAAAAACGAGAATGAAAACATATTGAAACAGCTTGATAAGAGTATGGAATCCGTCAGGAGCTTCAGTGATTTTACCAGAGATGACGCGGACAGGATGGTTTCGGACCATATCCGTTTTGAATTGAAACAAAGGGAATACCGGGAAGTTTTGAATGAGAAGGAAAGAAATGAGGAAAAGCTTGCCTGTGCAAGGCAGGTTTTGGATCAGTATAATTTTTTCAGCGAAAACGAACTGCTGGTAGAAAAAGTCTTAAATAAGATTCTGAACGAAGAAAATAAAAGAGTTGAAAAAGCGGAAACTGAAGGAGGAAAAATAAAGCCGTTATTACATAAGGCATTAAAAAAAATATCCTTAATTGTAATGGGAGTGGCTGTATTTCTCATATCAGCAGGTTTATTCTTTAGAACCAAAATTTCATCCGAGCTTTTTATGGCATTTATAATCGCGGGACTTTTTATAATTTTGTCCTCCATAGGTATTTTTTTCCTTGCCGGGCGAAAAGAAAAGAAGTCTATGAACATAAACTGCCGTATAGATGCAGAGCTCCATGAAAGCGTTATGGAGTTTGACAGCCGGCGACTTTTAAACGAGTGGATGGAAAAGGTAAAGGTTGTGAATCTTCAGGATTTTATAAGGCTCAGGAGTTTATTTGAGGATAAAAGACGGCTGTATAAAGAACTTCAGGCAGAGAATACCCGTATCCGTGAAAATGAAAAGAATCTTTTAAGTTTTTTGAATGATATCGGAAACAGGATATCAGAGAAACTGCGCAAAGCCAGAATACCGTTGGAATCGGATGCCATCCGGGATGAATATATACAAAGCTGGAGGAAGGGTTTCGAGGAATATCTGTCGATCTTTCAGAAGCAACAGGCCATACGCGGGAACAATGGTTCCCTGAGTCAAAAAGAGGAAGGTATATACAGGGAGATTTCCCTGACCTGTAACGAGGAAATAACAACACGAATGATGCTGGAGGAGCTGATAGACAGGGAATCGGAACATTATAGGCCGCAAGATCACCAGGGTACGGAAGAGGCTGACCTGGTCCGCCTTGAAGAAGATATTGAACTGATAAACGACAGGATAAGGGAAAATCATCTTAATATAAACACGTTAACCATACGTCTTGAGAATATTCCGGATGAAGAAAAGCTGCAGGAGATTCATGAAAAGCTGCAGGTGTTGACCGATGAAAAAGAAGACATTGTATTTACCGGCAAAGCGCTTGATGAAGCTATGAAGGCTCTGACCGAGGCGAGCATCGAAGTACGCCGTGATTATGTGCCTTGTCTGAGCAGGGAAATGGGCGATATCATGAGTAAGGTTACCGGGGGGAAATATAGTGAAGTTAAAGCCGACGACAGTTTATTGTTAAATATCCTCCCGCCGGACTCATTGGAGTGGGTTATGCCCGAACAGCTTTCATCAGGGACGGTAGATCAGGTATATCTTGCCCTGCGTCTTGCGTCTGTGAAGCTGGTTGAAAAGGAGGACGAGAGGCTGCCGCTGTTTTTGGATGAGCCTTTTGTCCAGTATGATGAAGAGAGAACAAAGAACGCTCTTTCTCTGTTGGCTGAGGAATGCAAAACAAGGCAGATACTTCTTTTTACCTGTAAACAGAGGGAAGTCGAACTTATACATGAAACATTTGATCCGGATTTATTTCATACTATTAAATTGGAGAAAACATAACGAAAGATAATCTCTCTGATCGCATAATTCAAAAATTAAAAATCAATAATCGACAGCACCCATAACCTGCATTATCCATCCGGCGATCCTTTGACTGCTGTCTGTTTGAGCTGTCCGGATCTGCTGTTTTGAATAAAGCTGCTGCCAACATCCGATGACTTCAGGTTTTCTTTGAAAACTCCTGTATGAAACAGCAGCACCTTGATCAACCAGATACTTCAGGTTTTTTTCTTCAGCACCCGGCAATGGCTTTAAAAGAATCAGCGGTTTTTTAAGAATCATTGCCTCTGTAACGGTAAGCCCTCCGGGTTTTGTCAAGACGGCCAGAGCGTTTTTCATCTCATCGTAAAGATGTGGTATTGTGCCTTTTACTATCAAACGATCCGGATTCTGTTTCTGCAGAACTCTTAATCTGCTGAATAAAAGTCGGTTTTCTCCGGTTATCACCATAATATTGCAATTTTTATACTTTTTCAGCAGACTCCTGGCGGTATTTTCAAGGTTGCCAAGTCCCCAGCCTCCTCCCGCAATCAACCAGAAAGGCTTTAGTATTTCATGAGTATTTATAGCATTTTTTATATCTATCGGACATGGAATACCCGTGACCTTTACTTTGTCGGCACACCAGCCAAGATTCAAAAGCTTTTTACGCATTTCTTCATTCGGTACAAAATATAAATCTATCTGAGAATACAGCCAGAATCTGTGTATTTGATAATCGGTAACAATACCCATGACAAGCGGTGATTTATCCCCCAGTTCCTTTTTTAATCTGGAAGCAAACAACAATGCGAAAGGATGAGTACATACTATGGACTGTATATCTGTTGACAGACATTTCTCTTTTAAAACAACAATACTTCTTGAGAAGAACCAACCGGCAACATAATTAAAGAATGCTGTATTTTCAGTAATTCTGTATAAAAAACGATAAGTATTGGGACACCTTGAGACCAGAAACCGGAATGCTTTCAAAACAAAAGACTCAATAGGAAAATTACATAGGTTCAGAACATCAGCCATACTGACCCTAATATTTCTGTTTTTTCTGAAAAGGGCTTCTCTTACATATTCGGCAGCTTTTAAATGCCCACTTCCCGTTGAAGCATATAAAAACATAACATGCATAAAAAATTGCGCTCTCCTTCTAATAACTCAAAATGGAGCATCGGAATATTTTATTTATTATGTGTTCCTCTGGTTTTCCTATGCTTCATTCAAACATTAATATCCATATTCCCATTATGAGCGGATGACGGTATAAATATGCTGATGTTAGAAAAACTAATACTAATAAGTCCGAATAAAATGGAAAACCGGTAAAAACATAAATTTAATTGTTTATGCCGTATAAGCTTCCGTTATGGCAGGGCAAGCAAAAACAGAGGCGGATTTTTACCTGATAGTATGTTGAAAAACATAAACTTATAATGATAAGGAGGATGGAGATGTATGATGTTAAAAAATAAAAAGCAGAAATGTATAATGTGGATATCGATTCTTTCTGTCATACTGTGTATGACTGTTCCTTGTTTCTTTTATACAATTTCAATTGCGCAGTCAACAAGGTCTTCCGATGAACAAATGATTGCAAGGGCAATTAATGGCGAAGCTAGAGGAGAATCTTACGAGGGACAGGTAGCTGTTGGGGCAATTATATTAAATAGGGTAAACTCTGCAGATTTTCCAAATACTGTAGCAGGAGTTATCTATCAGCCTGGCGCATTCACAGCTGTAACCGATGGTCAGATAAATGTACCCATAGATGCGGGCTCCAGTGTTTTAAAAGCAGCGCGTGATGCGATAAACGGCTGGGATCCGACAGGAGGGTGCCTGTACTACTGGAATCCCGCAACGGCCACAAGCAAATGGATATGGAGCAAACAGATTGTTAAAGCAATTGGCAAGCATAACTTCGGTAAATAAGCTTAGTTCACAGGAGGTGTATTCTATTGGGCAGATTTCGTGAAAAATTAATGGATTGGAAGAAAAGACTTTCCGACAGGCATATGTATAGTGTAGTAATTGTACTCATTGCTGTTGTTGCGGCCTGGGGAATATTCCAGTATAAAAGAGCGGCGGATTTAAGGCAGGAACTGGATAACCAGTACAACCGCGCTTTTTATGAGATGATTGGATATGTGCAGAACGTGGAGGTTCTGCTTACAAAAAGCATGATTTGCTCCACGAATGAAATGGCTGCTGAAACATTGCAGGAGGCGTGGCATCAGGCAAACCTTGCACAAACGAACCTGGGGCAGCTTCCGGTTACACAGGACGTTCTGGCCAACACATCGAAGTTCCTTTGCCAG
>CAZSVI010000042.1:0-15553 GCA_964610205.1 uncultured Oscillospiraceae bacterium | reverse complement strand
GTAAAGGAATCGATGACGAACAGTACCGGACGCTGGAAAAACTTCAGGAGTTTTCAGTTTCTCTTGAAGAAGGGTTGAATAATCTGCAGGCATCCATTTCCGAAGGGAGAATAAAGTGGAATGAACTGGCAAACAAGGGTACGCAAATGTTCCGGAAACAATCGGAAAATTTACCCGGCCAGATGTTTTCAGATATAAATAATTCGTTCCAGGAGTTTCCTACTTTGATATATGACGGTCCGTTTTCCGATCACATGGGCAGTATGCAGCCCAGAGGTTTAACGGGAAATGATATGGGTGTCGAAGAAGCGCAGCAAAAGCTAAAAGAGTTTTTTGGAGCGGATAAAGTCACATCCGTTGAACATACGGGAGAAATACAGACAGATACCCTGCCTGCTTATACCTTCAGGATTACGTTTAATGACAGGCCTGAAGAGGAATTTGCTGCCGCGGATGTTACCAAAAAAGGCGCTCATGTAATATGGATGCTGAATAACAGGGATATAGGACAGGAAACACTGGATGTGGATAAGGCAAAAGAAGCAGGAATGAAGTTTCTTGAGAGCCGTGGTTACAGTAATATGAAGGATACTTATTATGTTAAGGAGGACAGCACCGCTACTATTAACTATGCCTTTGAGCAGGAGGGTGTAGTGGTTTACCCGGATCTCATAAAAGTGAAGATTGCTCTGGATACGGGGGAGGTTGTAGGATTCGAGTCAAAGGGCTTTATTATGAACCATACCCAAAGGCAAATACCTGAACCTGCTCTAACCGAAGAGCAGGCAATTGCCCGTGCCGGAACGAGAGCTGACATTAATTCTGTAGGTATGGCGCTAATCCCCACTAAATTCGGAACTGAAATTTTCTGTTATGAGCTGAAGGGGAAACTGAAAGATAAGGATTTCCTTGCATATATTAATGCTGCCACCGGAAAGGAAGAACAGGTTCTGATTATAATAAATACCGAAAACGGTATTCTGACTCTGTAGAAGTTTTTCCTGTGTCATTGAGAGGCGGTTTTGGAAGCAGGGGGACGATTCTTTTGCTTCCATCCATCCGCCAGACGGACTTCTGGATGAATAAAACCTGATGATTGTAAGTATGAGTGAGAAAAAAGAAGAAAGCGAAAGTATATTGAAGGAGGATAAGGAATATTATTCGATCGTGCTTAAATAGTGCTAAAAGGTATTACCCTGTTTTTAGGTGTTAAATACCTTACCGAATCAGACATGCAGATTATTCCACCTTCACCAACCGGTTTTTGTCCATTCTTTTCAAGTTTTACGAATGCTTTTATGTCACTTTTATTAGGACTACCGGTTTTCTTTATCTCAATAGGATACAAAACTCCGTTATTATCAATAATGAGGTCGATCTCGTTTATGCTAAAAAGCCGTAAAAACTTGTCGAACAAAAAATTATGCTATATAATAATGTATGACTCAGCCATTGAGTGAAATTTTTTTTCAAAAACCCAAAAATATTACCGGCTGTGAAAGAGGTTCAAGGAATGAATGTGAACAGGCTGCAATATAATGAATTAAAATATAATGAAGAGGGTCTTATTCCGGCCATTATTCAGGATGTTGATACCAGAGAGGTATTGATGCTGGCCTGGATGAACCGGGAATCCCTTACCTTGTCCTTTCAGACTAAAAAAGCTACTTTCTGGAGCAGAAGCCGTAATAAGATATGGGTGAAGGGAGAAGAATCGGGAAACATCCAAACCCTTGTAAATATTTATTACGATTGTGATGCCGACACGCTGCTTGTTATGGTAAAACAAAAAGGAGTTGCGTGTCATACGGGTTCAAGAACATGCTTTTACAGGGAGTTAACAGAGAAAGGAGAAACATCCGGTGAATGATCAATGGAATGTGTTTCAAGAGGTATTTGAGGTTATCACGAACAGAAAAGATAATCCGAAAGAGGGTTCCTATACAAATTATCTGTTTGGCAAAGGACTTGACAAAATTCTGAAAAAGGTGGGGGAAGAGGCTTCAGAGGTAATTATAGCGGCTAAGAATGAGAACAGGGATGAAATACAATACGAGATTTCAGATCTTCTGTATCATTTAATGGTATTAATGGTCCAGCAGGGGTTAACCTGGGAAGATATTTCGGATGAACTGAAAAAGAGAAGATAGAAAGAAATAATTAAAGGGTGTATAAATGTATTTCAGCCGTTCTTTCGGGAATGGTTCAAAGGAGGATATTGATATGTTCTGTCCAAAATGTGGTACAAGCGTACCCGATGGGTCAAAATTTTGTGAAACCTGTGGAAACAATATGCAATTAGCTGAACAGGAAAATCAAGCACAACCGGAAACTCAGGAAGCAACGCCGCAGTATGAACCGCCAAAACCTGTGCAGCCTGAACCACCAAAACCTGTGCCGCAGCCGGTTTATCAACCTCAGCCGCAGCCGTCGGCATATCAGCCGCAGCCCAATTACCAGACCAGGCCACAGCCTGCTCCCGTTTATCAGAACAATGGAGCCGGAACAGATCCCAGGGAAAAGGTATACGGTGTTGGAGGATGGCTGGGTTCTATGGTTGTATTATGCATTCCGATTGTTGGGATAGTCATGATGTTTGTATGGATCTTCAGCAGCAAAGTAAACAAAAACAAGAAGAATTTTGCTATTGCGGCATTAATTCTGACAGTTATAGGTATTGTACTGTCCATTATACTGTCAGCATCCATTATTGCGTTTGTTAATGATTTATTGAACCAAATGGGCGGAATGGATTGGGATTTCGGGGGATTTTAACTTTTTGTATCACAAAACCCCCACTTATAAAAGAGTGGGGGTTCGGATTACGGACTTCAGGTGGAGCGGAGTCTCCATCTGAAGCCCCGATGTTCAGCTTTGCTGAACGAGTTCACTGACTGATTTGTGAAAACACTTCATCAAGAACGGCGATTAAACCGTCCATATCCGCTTTTGTTACTATCAGCGGAGGCAAAATCCGAAGGATATTATCGCCGACAGTGCCAAGAAGGTATTTCTTCTCAAAGCACTTCTGATTTGCTTCTTTAGCAACGGGCCTGCTGAACTGGATACCTATCATTAAACCTTTTCCCCGGACTTCTTCAATAATCGGATACTTATTTTTTACCGCTTTCATTTTGTTAAAAAAGTACTCTCCGGCAGAAGCGGCGTTTTCACTTAATTTATCGTTGATTATTGTTGACAGAGTAGCATAAGCGGCACTGCATGCCAAAGGATTGCCCCCAAAAGTAGATCCATGGTCTCCCGGTTCAAAAGCCTCTGCGGCATTTCCCCTGGCGCATAACGCTCCTATCGGGAATCCTCCCGCGAGTGCTTTTGCCAGAGTAAAGATATCGGGCTCAACACCATAATGCTGGTAACCAAATAGTTTTCCCGTCCTGCCCAAGCCGCACTGCACTTCATCAAAGATTAAGAAAATGCCGTTTTTATCACATAATTTCCTGACACCCTTCATATACTCGGGAGTAGTTGGGTTAACTCCGCTTTCACCCTGAATAGGCTCCAGCATAACAGCGCATGTATTACCATTAATTGCTGCTTCCAAAGCTTCCAGGTTATTTATGGGAACCTTTAAAAACTTTGGTGTTAACGGTGAATAGGGTTTTTGGTATTTTTCCTGGCCCGTGGCCGCAATTGTAGCGAGAGTTCTGCCGTGAAACCCTTTTTCAAGAGTAATAATTTCAAATTTCTCAGGATATCCCTTCTTCTTGAAATATAATCTTGCAAGCTTGATTGCGCCTTCATTGGCTTCGGCACCGCTGTTAGCGAAAAACACCCTGTCCGCGCAGGAATTTTTAACAATTAACTCAGCGAGGATGGCTTGCTGCTCTATATAATACAGACTTGAGCAATGAATAAATTTTTTAGCCTGGTCGCAAATAGCGTTAACCAGTGCCGGATGTGAATGCCCAAGAGCATTTACGGCAATTCCTGCTAAAAAGTCTTTGTATTCATTACCTTCCGGATCATATAATGACATTCCATTCCCATGTGTGAAGCAAACCTGAACGCGGTTGCCGAAAGTATTCATATAATACTGTTTGTCTTTTTGAACGATTTGTTGTAAGTTCATATCTGATCCCTCCACAATTCCGGTAAGGTTTTATCAAACACCCCGGACGCGTTGAACTCAATTTTTTATAATTATACATTATAATGCATAAAAATACAATAGGGTTTTATTAAATTTTCCCACCCAAATTAAAATTGCAAAATCCCATAATAGTGCTATAATACAATAAAGATACCATTTAAGTGATGTAAACATAAGCCGAACGGTATAAATAGAGGATGAAGAAGCTTTTAGCCCGGGCGAATTGATGACATAAAGCCCTGAAAGGAGTATACGGGTGGAGAGAATATTCAAGAGAATAATCGAAATTGAAAACAGAGCTAAAGAAGTATATAGTGAAGGGGTTCAGGAAGAACACAACATGAAGGAAGCCCTTATGCACGATATAAATAAAAGAGAAGAACAGATTCGTCAGATGGCGGATGAAAAAATAAGCCAGCTGGTTATGCAGGGCAGCAAAGAGATTGATGAAAAAATAAGCGGGATGGACAATCTGGTAAAGAAAAAACTTATCTTGCTGGAGGCCGTATCCCAGAAGCGTTCAGAGGAATGGGAAGAAGCGATATTCAGGGATATAACAGGAGAATAGTATGCCTTTTAGTGTAGTGGAATATAGCGCGTTGGCCGGTAAAACACGGGGAATGTACGGAAAATTATTATCAAATGAAGATTATATGGAACTCATGGGTCAAAAGAGTGTCTGTGATGTCGCGTCTTTTTTAAAGAACAACACCCACTACAGCGAAGCACTATCCGGATGGAACGAATGTGAAATCCATAGGGGGCATTTGGAGAATATTCTAAGAAAAAGCCTGATGGAAGATTTTAGAAAGCTATTCTCCTTTACACATGGAAATGTAAAGGAATTTTTAAAAATTGTTTATCTCAGATATGAGGTGGAAAGCTTCAAGCATCTGTTCCGTGTGCTTGAAAGGGAAGGCACAACCGATCTCGCTGAGGATTCCTTATTGTTTTTAAATAAATATGATACGCTGAATATAGGAAAGCTTGCAAAATCCGGAAATTCGCAGATATTTATATCAAATCTCAAGGGTACAGAATACTATCAAGTTTTGCGGCCTTTCCTGACCGGGGATGAGCATCACAACCTTTTCCACATTGAAATGTCTCTGGATATGTATTATGTAAACCTTTTTCTGAAGAAGAGAAAGAGTCTGCTTACAGGGGTTAATGCGAAAGTAGTCGACTATTCCATAGGTACGGAAGTGGAAGTTTTAAATCTTCTTTGGATTTACAGGGGAAGGATGGTATATAACCTTGACAGGAGCGTAATCCTGGGTCATCTGATTCCCCACAGGTATAAACTGTCAAGGGAATTTATTTATGAACTGGTAGATGTGAAGAGTCCGGATTATTTTAAAAAACTTGTGAGTCAGACAAAGTATGCGGATTTGTTTCTGTCGGACAGCCATAGTTTCTTTGAGTTGAATTTTTCTGAGTATATGTACAGAGTACACAGGAGTTTTTTAAGAAAATACGGGTTTTCCATAGCAAGTGCGTTATCATATGTGAATCTAAAGCAATATGAGATTTCAAATATTATATCAATTATTGAAGGGATAAGATATAATCTGCCTATGGAATCCATAAGGAAGTATGTTGTGGGGATTACCGGTAATTCGGCGTAGAGAACGACATATCGTAAGGAAAAGAAATATATAGTTAGGGATTTCTGTAGTTGCACAGTATGGAAGGAAGTGTTCGGGAATTGTCGGTTGAACGTATGAAATATGTAAATATTGTTGCGGGACCTATCAGCGTGTTTGACGATTTTATAATAAGGTATATTATAGATCAGGATATGCAAATGGAGCACGCACTAAGCGCTATACACAATATCAGGGGCTTAAAGCCTTTTACCGAGGAGAACCCGTATGACCTGCTTATAAAGAAAGTTGAAAATATTAACAGGGATATGAAGGTTCAGGTGACAGCATGTCAAAAACATGAACCCGGCAGTTTTTCGCAAAAACCTCTTGAAATTGAGGCTGCAATGGAATATCTGACCCGGCTTGAAGAAAAGCTGAACAGTCTGGAAAACGCAATTAAGGATATGCAGTCCCAGGTTATAGAAAACCAACAAATACTAAAACAACTGATTCCTATTAAAAATCTTAAGCTTGATATTAATGAACTATTCAATCTGGAGTATATGAAATTCCGTTTTGGAAAACTGCCGAAAGAAAGCTACCGCAAAATGGATATGGTTATAGAAGGCCTGGATATTATTGTTTTACCCTTTGCCAGTGATGACGATGACATATGGATATCTTACTTTATGCCTCCCGCTATATCTGAAAAAATTGATAGTGTTATGTCTACTTTGTTTTTTGAAAGAGTCAGGATTTCTGAAAAGGCAAAAGGATATCCGGCCGTTGCCATATCGGCGGTTGAAAAGGAGATTGAGCGTCTGGAAGGCAATATCAGCCTGTCCAGGAAAAGTCACGAGGATATTCTTAAGGAGGAAAAAGAGAAGTTTCAGGGAATATATAATCAGGTTTCCTATATACAGCAGGCATACCATGTCAGAAAATTCGCAGCTCACACTCAGGAGACATTTTTTATTGTCGGATGGATGCCCGAAAAAGCGTATCATGATCTGTCCATATGCTTAAAGGAGCAGAAAGATATTACTTTTTTGGCTGAAGAACCGGAAATATTAAAGGGATTAAACCCACCTACCATCCTGAAAAACAACAGGTTTTTCAAACCCTTTGAATCTATCGTAACAATGTATGGTATTCCGTCGCACAATGAATTTGATCCCACCGTTCTGGTAGCCATTACCTATATTCTGATGTTTGGAGCGATGTTTGGTGATGTGGGTCAGGGTATATTGCTGGCTCTGGCAGGGGTGTTCATGTACTTCGGAAGGAAGTCTCCGTTGGGGTGGGTGCTTGCCTGTATTGGCGTTTCTTCCACGGTTTTTGGTTTTCTGTACGGAAGCTTTTTCGGCAATGAACATTTCATACGTCCATTGTGGAAAGCTCCAATGGACAATATCAACCAGTTGTTGATTATGTCCATTGGTTATGGTGCGGGAATAATCCTGCTGTCCATTGTTATAAGTATAATAAACAGTATAAAGGCAAGGGATTACGGCCGTTTGCTTTTTGACAAAAATGGAGTGGCAGGCCTGATTTTTTACTGTGGAGCCATCGGTATGGCAATATCCATGATCCAGTCGGGTAATTTTCATGTTTCCGTTCCTGTAATTTTGCTGCTGCTGGTATTACCGCTATTGCTTATGCTGTTTAGAGAACGCCTTGAGAGAATTATATTGAAGCATAACAGGCACGCTGAAGGCGGCAGCTTTGTAGAAGGCTTTTTTGAGGTTTTTGAGGCTGTTCTCGGGTTTTTAAGCAATACGGTATCCTTTGTAAGGGTAAGTGCGTTTGCCCTTAGCCATGCGGGGCTGGCGCTGGCCGTCTGGACTTTATATGAAATGGTTAATGGAGCAGCCGGGCGTGTTGCTGTAATTATTATTGGAAACGCGCTCATTATAGGGCTGGAGGGGCTGATTGTGGGGATACAGTGTCTGAGGCTTCAATATTATGAAATGTTCAGCCGGTTTTTCTCCGGAGACGGCCGAAGGTTTCAACCCATACGTATTTGTGGGAAGGACAGGGAGTAACCCGTTAAACTTTCACTATATTTTTGCCGGCTGCATGAATTGCCGGATACTTTTAAAAGTTTGGAGGAATATTTATGATCTTTGTTTTGGAGGTTTCGATTTTATTGGTTTTAAGTATGATCGGGCTTGGCCTTGCATGTATTAAAAAGGGCTTGAAAGGTAAAAATGTCAGGAGGCTGATGGGAATAAACATTACAGCCCTGTTTGGTCTTTTAATCGTTGCGACAATCCTTATAGCGCCTGTTTCCGCAATGGCGGCTCCTGAAACCGCGGTATCTGAAAATGCCGCGGAGGGTTTAAGATATCTTGCCGCATCTTTAGCTACCGGGCTTGCTTCAATTGGGGCAGGTATTGCCGTGGCGGCAACCGGATCCGCGGCATTGGGAGCTATTAGCGAGGATTCAAGGCTCTTAGGGAAAACGCTTATTTTTGTTGGTCTCGCGGAAGGGATTGCTATTTACGGTTTGATTGTTACTATCCTGATATTAAACGGATAAGCAAACCCCCTGCCTTAATGAATGTAATTGGTATGTTGTAATTCGAACGGCAAAGTTTTCAGGTAAAGGCGGCGGAGCTTAATGAGAATGTTTTTAATCAGTGACAATATTGATACAAAAACCGGTATGAGGCTTGCCGGAATAAACGGCGTTGTTGTTCATACGCATGAAGAAGTGCATGGCGCCTTGAGAGAGGCATTAAATGACCCGGGAATTGGTATTATTCTGATTACCGAAAAGCTGGTTGATTTGGTTCAGGATTATATTTCTGAAATAAAGCTATCCCTTCAGACGCCTCTTATTGTTGAAATACCGGACAGGCACGGTACGAAAAGATCGGTTGACGCTATAACACATTATGTCCGTGAAGCGATTGGACTTAAGATTTGAGGTGTGGAAAATGGATACTGGGAAAATAAATGATAAGCTGGGAAAGTTCTCTACAATGATATTGAAGGACGCGGCCCATAAAGCGGGGATACTGATAAACGAAGCAAGGGCCAAAAATCAGAAAATGATGGAAAACAAGGAGCTTGCCTTCTTAAAGGAGGCTTATAATAATATTCAGGAGGCACTGCGGCGCATTGAAAGGGAGAGTAATCAGACTTATTCAAAGAAACTGATGGAAGGAAAGTATACTCTGTTTAAAAAAAGATCCGAAATAATTGATGGTGTGTTCGGAAATGTTGAAGAGAGGCTTATACAATACCGGGAATCGACCGAATACGGGGTGAAGTTGAGAGAATTAATAGAAAAAGGCCTAAAACAGGTAGGCGATGGGGAAGTTCATATTTATCTGGACAACCAGGATATGTGTTTTGCGGAAACATTAAAAAATGGAATCAGGGAGGATTTCACGGTTGAGGAAAGTAATGAACAATTATCCGGAGGCTGCGTTATTATAAATACTACTTTGGGTATAATGGCGGATTACTCCTTTAAGAGCCGTCTCGTTGAACAAAGTGAAATCTTTATGGAAAAGTATGGAATAGATTTGGAGTTGTAGATTTATTCTGTGGAATAGAGTCGATATCAAAAATCTAAAATCAGATATCATAAAAAGGTGATGAATTTGGAAGAGTTAACCCAGGGAATAATATATGGAATTAACGGACCTGTTATCCGTGTTAGGGGAAGCAATCAATTCAGGATGCTGGAAATGGTGCTGGTCGGACATGATAAGCTCATTGGCGAAGTAATACGGGTTCTGGAAGAAGAGACAATTGTTCAGGTATATGAATATACAACAGGGCTTAAGCCCGGTGAACCTGTAGTGCCTACTGGAAGGCCGCTGTCTGTTATGCTGGGCCCTGGAATTATCGGAAATATTTTTGACGGTATACAGCGTCCCCTTGTCGAAGCCGAGAAAATTTCCGGTGTGTTTATACAACGGGGAATGTCTGTTTCCCAGCTTGATCTGTCAAAAAAATGGCAGGTAAATATTATGGTAAAACCCGGGGATTGCGTTAATCCCGGAGCTATAATAGCAAAAGTACAGGAAACCGATGCCGTAACTCATTTTGTTATGATACCTCCCGATATAAGCGGTGAAGTGACTGAAGCCGCATCGGATGGTGAATATACCTTGCGGGATCCCATTTGCATAGTCAGAACCGGAAAAAACACCCGGAAGGATTTATCAATGCTGCAGGAGTGGCCCGTACGCAGTCCCAGACCATATATGAAACGGCTGGAACTGACAGAACCTCTGGTAACAGGACAAAGGGTAATCGATACGTTGTTTCCCATCGCAAAAGGCGGTACTGCTGCAATTCCTGGGGGGTTCGGCACAGGTAAGACCATGACGCAGCATCAGTTGGCAAAGTGGTCCAATGCGGACATTATTGTATATATAGGCTGCGGGGAAAGAGGGAATGAGATTACCGAGGTTCTGGAAGACTTCCCTAAACTGATCGATCCACGGACGCAGCAGCCTTTGATGAACCGGACGGTTATGATCGCCAACACGTCAAATATGCCGGTTGCCGCCCGGGAAGCATCCATATATACCGGAATTACGCTGGCTGAATATTACAGGGATATGGGCTATGATGTGGCGGTAATGGCAGACTCCACATCCAGGTGGGCCGAAGCCTTAAGGGAAATATCGGGAAGGTTGGAGGAAATGCCTGCCGAAGAAGGTTTCCCTGCATATCTTCCTTCACGTTTATCCGGGTTTTATGAACGCGCGGGAATGATAGAAAATCTGAATAAAACAAAGGGTTCCATTACAATTATTGGGGCCGTATCACCGCAGGCCGGAGATTTTTCGGAACCCGTTACGCAGAACACAAAACGGTTTATCCGTTGTTTCTGGGCATTGGATAAACAGCTTGCTTACACAAGACACTATCCGGCAATCAACTGGGTTAACAGTTATAGTGAGTATTTTGAGGATATGAAGGATTGGTATCTTAAAAACGCGGATAATAGTTTTTTGAAAAAAAGAGCGGAAATAGTAAGGTTACTGCAGGAAGAGGGCAAGCTTATTGAGATTGTAAAACTAATCGGGCGTGATATTCTGCCGGATGAACAGAAGCTTATTCTTGAGGTTGCAAAGGTAATCCGTCTGGGATTCCTGCAGCAAAATGCTTTTCACGAAAATGACACCTTTGTTCCGATAAACAAACAGCTTCGCATGATGGAAACCATACTTGAACTGTATGCGTTCAGTAAAAGGCTGGTTGAACAGAATATTCCGGTGTCGGTTATATTAAAAACAGGTATTTATGATGAAATAATACGCATGAAATATACCATCGGTAATGACGATCTGTCCGGCTTTGATCACCTGATTGGCAAAATCAATAATACGCTCGGTGAAATTGAGACCAATTATAAAAAACGCGAAAGGAAGAGCCTGGTATGAAATTGAAATACATTGGCCTGAAAGAAATTACCGGGCCGTTTGTCATTCTTGAAGGCGTAAAGGATGCCTTTTATGAAGAAATTGTTGAAATAGTTATTGGCGAAGAACACAGACTGGGACGTATAATTGAAATCCTCGGCGACATATGTGTGGTACAGGTTTTTGAAGGAACAAACGGTCTGTCGGTAACCAATACCAGAAGCATGCTTACGGGTCATCCTATGGAAATAGCGCTTTCAAAAGAAATTCTGGGAAGGGTCTTAAATGGAATCGGTAAGCCTGTTGACGGTTTTGGTGATGTTTTTCCCGAGCAGCGGAGGGACGTGAATGGGAATGCGATTAATCCCGTGTCACGTAAATATCCAAGAAATTATATACAGACAGGAATTTCTTCCATAGACGGATTAACAACCCTTATACGGGGGCAGAAACTTCCGATTTTTTCGGGCAGCGGTATTCCGCACAACCAGTTGGCCGTACAGATTGTACGTCAGGCGAAAATAACCGGCAGCGACAGTGATAATTTTGCCGTAGTATTTGTGGCCATGGGAATAAAATATGATGTAGCGGAGTATTTTAAAAACAGCTTTTTAAGCAGCGGCGTTTTTGATCGGGTTGTGATGTTCCTTAATCTGGCCAATGATCCGGTGGTGGAAAGGATTGTAACACCGCGATGCGCGCTTACAACTGCCGAATATCTCGCATTTGAACACAATATGCATGTTCTTGTTATATTAACGGATATGACCTCCTATGCGGAGGCTTTACGGGAGATATCCTCATTAAAAGGTGAAATTCCCTCCAGAAAGGGTTACCCGGGTTATTTATACAGTGATCTTGCTTCAATCTATGAAAGAGCCGGAATGTTAAAGGATCGGGAAGGTTCCATCACACAGATACCTATTCTGACAATGCCTAACGACGATATTACTCATCCGGTGCCCGATCTTACCGGATATATTACCGAAGGACAGGTTGTTCTTGACAGATCTCTGAGCCAGAAGGGTATTTATCCTCCTGTAACTATACTCCCTTCTCTTTCCCGGCTGATGAAGGATGGTATTGGTGAAGGATTTACCAGGGAGGATCATCCGCATGTCGTAAACCAGTTGTTTTCGTCCTATGCCAGGGTTCAGGAGGTAAGGGCCCTCGCATCGGTTATCGGAGAAGATGAATTGTCCGAAATCGATAAAAAGTATATGGAGTTCGGGCGTGCCTTTGAAACTAGATTTATTGCGCAGGACATGGATGAAGACAGGGATATAAAAAATACACTGGACCTCGGATGGATGCTTTTAGGTCTTCTGCCTAAAGAAGAACTGGACAGAGTATCCGATGATATTCTGAATAAGTATTATATACCGTATGAATATAAGGAGGGGTATTGAGTCATGGACATAACCCTTTTCCCGACAAAGGGAAATCTGATCCGGGCAAAAGCGACACTTACCCTCTCCAGGCAGGGTTATGAGCTTCTGGATAAAAAACGGAATATTCTTATCCGGGAGATGATGAACTTAATTGAAAGAGCCGGTATTATTCAGGAAAAAATCCGTAATATATACAAGGAGGCCTACGAAGCGCTTCAGATTACCAATATAACCATTGGTATTTCTGAGGTTGAACAGCTTGGCTATGCGGTTTCGGAAGAGCAATCATTACAGATAAAGGTGCGCAGTATAATGGGAGTGGAAATACCCACGGTGGATATAGATCCATATGACCTTAGGCCGCAGTATGGCTTTTCAGGAACAAACCTGGCTTTGGACATTGCCTATCGTCGTTTTGAGGAGGTTAAGCACTTGACAGTTGAATATGCAGAGGTTGAAAACGCGGTTTACCGTTTGGCCGCCAATACCAAGCGTACCCAAAAAAGGGCCAATGCTCTGAAAAATATAATGATTCCAAAATATGAAAAGTTAACCGGAGATATTCAGGACTTTCTTGAGGAAAGGGACAGAGAGGAATTTACACGTCTTAAAATGATTAAGAAAACAAAAAATAAGTGATATAACACTTTACTGTTTATTACATCTCTTATTGTGCATCAATTAATTTTTTATCCACCCATTTCACACTGTTC
The DNA here is from genome assembly GCA_964610205.1 of uncultured Oscillospiraceae bacterium. Lineage (GTDB taxonomy): Bacteria > Bacillota > Clostridia > DSM-8532 > DSM-8532 > CAZSVI01. The sequence continues at coordinate 2,359 of CAZSVI010000042.1, read as the reverse complement.
TTTGAAGTGTGAATAAGTATTTCGTGATTGTTCTCAACAAGAACAACGGCATCCCGTCCAAGAAATTTTATCTTTTGCCCCAGCTTCATATATTTACCTCTTTATAAACAGCATTCAGTATATTCTGCCACCATTACAACTAAAACTATACCATATGTTGTACGTGAATAAAGATTACATTTTTATTACGTTTTGTCAATACCCCGAGACATGCTTCCCGCCTGTAAAAACCAGCCATATTCAACATTCATATAAACAAATTATTTCCCGTTCGTAATGGTATCTACCCTTATGACATTTCTTAAGTCAACTCGTTCAGCTAAAGCTGAACATCGGAACCTCGGTGGGGGACTCTACCCTCACCGAAGCAGGAACAAAGAACCCCCACTTATAGAAGTGTGGCGGGAGGGGCTCTTAGAAATTTGATTAATAATTAGGCGTTCAGGCGTCGCGTTATGCTTCTTGCTGCGTGGATGCCACTGGCTGCAGCCTGTGAAAGGCCTCTCGTAATTCCCGCGCCGTCCCCGATGGCGAAAAAGTTGGTAAGCGGTGTTTCCAGTTCATGGCTGAGCTGGAGTCGTGAACTGTAGAATTTAACCTCTACGCCGTACATCAGGGTGTCATGGTTTGCCGTTCCGGGGGCTATATGATCGAGTACACGGATCATTTCAATAATATTATCCAGGTGACGCTTTGTTAATACAAGGCTTAAATCTCCCGGTGTTGCCTTAAGGGTAGGTTTGGTAAAGCTCTGGCTAAGCCGGTGTTCATTTGTTCTTTTACCCTTAAGCAGGTCACCGAAACGTTGAACGAGAATACCTCCTCCAAGCATATTTGAGAGCGAGGCTATGCGTTTTCCGTATTGATACGGTTTGTTGAACGGCTTTGTGAAACGGTTGCTTACCAATAATGCAAAGTTTGTGTTTTCACTCCGCAAATTCTCATCGGTATAGCTGTGTCCGTTTACCGTAACGATTCCATCAACATTTTCGCTTACAACATGGCCATAGGGATTCATGCAGAAGGTTCTTACGATATCTCCGTATTGTTTTGTCCTGTAAAGGAATTTTGATTCATAAACAACATTGGTTATATGCTCATAAACTTTTGCGGGAAGTTCCACTCGGACACCAATATCTACCTGGTTATTAATCAACGATAATCCAAGACTGTTACATTGATTGGAAAACCATTCCGCTCCCGAACGTCCCGGAGCGGCGACAAGATATCTGCAGTTAAGAGTCTGCCCGTCTTGAAGTGTTAATGAATAACCGTAATCGTTTTTCCTGATTGTTTCAACAGTTGTGTTACAGGAGACTTCAGTCTTATCTGATAAATAATCAAATATTTTGGCTAATATAAGCTTATTGTTTTCTGTTCCCAAATGCTTGACGGATGCAGACAGAAGATGAAGATCGTGTCCGAGAGCGGCTCTGGATATTTCCCTGGCTTCGGTTGTTTCAGTTGAAAATCGTCTGTCTGTTGCGCCAAAATGGACATTAACGCTGTCAACATATTCTATAAGCTCCATAATGTATTCTTCATTCATATAATCATTCAGCCAGCCACCGAAACGTGTCGTAAAATTGTACTTTCCATCCGAAAAAGCGCCGGCTCCGCCGAAGCCGTTCATAATATCACAGCTTTTGCAGTTTATGCATGATGACACAGTCCCGTTTACAACAGGACAATTTCTATGATAAATATCATTTCCCTGTTCCAGCATCAGGATATCCGCTCCGGGAACAAGCTTACTCAGCTCATATCCTGCAAAAATACCCGAAGTACCACAGCCTATAACAATAACATCATATGTGTTTTTCTTCATAATTTCATCCTCTCTTATCGGCACAATAAAGACCTGATCCTCTTGTATTCCAGGAAAATCAGGTAAAAATATTATACTTTGTGTATGCGTATGTTCGCTTTGATTTTGTTGTTATAAATAAACAGCAAAACCACTAAAACCACCGGGCATCTTATTATATCACAGGGAGAAGCCTGTGCAAAGTTTCCCTGAAGCAATTTTATAGTTACGAAAATAATAAAAAAACAGCCTATACGGCTGCTTCTGGAATGGCATCAATCTCATTTAAGTTGATCCATAATACACGTTTTATCAAAGTATGAATCAATATCTGGTCATTGTCGCAACATAAAACGGTTGCTTCTTTACCTAAAAACCAAATTTTTTCTCCTATTTTTAAGTTTCTTCTCATCTTTTTCCACTCCAATCCGTTGGATAGTATCCGAACACTCCTTGTCCGTTCAATATATATATCGGTTTTTTCTGTGGTTTAATTTATACCGCGGCAAAGCCGCAAGAATTCAGAACCCAGAATTCAGTATTCAGAATTTA
>CAZSVI010000041.1:0-27390 GCA_964610205.1 uncultured Oscillospiraceae bacterium | reverse complement strand
GCTTGATATATGTTGTCTTTTCACCCTGGGCATTTATTACTTCCGCAATGGGCTTCAACTGGCAAACATTCACGCAGCCTGTCATTGTAACATTAACGTTGTGGATATTTCTTTTACTTAATTCCTCAACAAACGCATTCATTACGGGCCTGGCTCCAGCCGCGATTCCGCAGGTTGCCATACCCACAACCACTCTCAGCTTATCTGAGTTATCGCGAAGACTTATTTCCTTTAACGCTTTCTCTCTTATCGCTTCCAATTCAGCCAGAGATTTCATCGAGAACACCTCCAAATACTTCATTTAACCCCTCCTGAATGCTATCCCCAATCCAATTCAGAATATCCGTATTTTTTAACGGGACACCATTCAGGTAATTCTTAATTTCCTGTGTTTTTAATTCATATTCCTTGCTATCCGCTCTGAACCGTAGTTCAAAATCAAGTCCGGAATAAGCCGGAACAAGCGCTTTCATTGTATCACCGATATCTCCTACAGGAATTCTGTCAATATGATCCCTTTTAAACCTGGCTGTTAATTCGGTTCCCTTTCCTTTTTCCGATTGGATTTCCAGGCTTCCGCCCGCCATTTCCGCGGAAAACTTCAATAGGGAAATTCCGAGGCCTACTTTTCTGGTTATACGGGTTGTTACAAAAGGGTCGGTTACTTTTTTTAATAATTCAGGTTCTATTCCGTTTCCATTATCAGTTACCTTAAGATAAAGCATTTCATTCTGTAAAATTAAGGATATTCTGATATGGTTGGCTCCGGCAGCGACAGAATTCTGTACTATATCCATCAAGTGCAGAGACAAATCTTTCATGCCTGTTCACGTTCATGGTATTTATTCAGGATTGCCGGAATATCATCCGGAACCAGTCTGCCGTAGACATCATTATTTATCATAATAACAGGCGCAAGACCGCATGCTCCAATACAGCGGCAGGCTTCCAGTGAAAACAAACCGTCTTCGGTCGTTCCGTCCTTATCAAGCCCCAGTTGCTGTTTTACTTTATCATAAATTTGTCCTGACCCTTTAACATAGCAAGCTGTCCCAAGACATACCTGAATTTTGTATTTACCTTTCGGGTTCAGGGAAAACTGGGTATAAAAAGTAACAACCCCATATACCTCGGCCAAAGATACATCTAACCCTTCAGCCACCATTTTCTGAACCTTCATGGGAAGATACCCATACAAATCCTGTGCTTCGTGCAGAACTGGAATCAAAGCACCTTTTGTTTTCTTATGTTTCTCAATAATTTTTTGCAGTTCCTGCGCTTTTGTATCAACACAAGCGCTTGCGCAGCCACAACTCATAGTATTAACCCCCAGTATGAAAAGAAGTCTTTTAAAAGTTTGTCATTTAATTAACAATATGCAACTTTGTTAATATTATAACAAATTAATTTCAATTAATCAACAGGAAAATAAAAATATTTTACTTTAGGAAAATTATTAATTGCGCTTTATAAGCGGATAATAGCTTAAGTATATAGTATTTTGTATACATTAGAACAAGAAGGGACGGTTCTTGACTTGTCTGGTTGTAATATGTTAGAATATCATTTAGAAAGAGGGTGGTAATTATTCCAAGACATGCAAGAAATAAAGGTGAATTTTGCATATATCATGTTATACTAAGAGGTAATGAAAAGAAAAATATATTTTTTACAGAAGAAGAAAAGCAAAGATTTAAAGAAACACTATCCAAGATGATGGTTAAATATAACTTTAAAACTCATGCATTTTGTATTATGGATAACCATGTTCATCTGATAATCAATGATAATGGAAATGACATTTCAAAGATTATGAAAAGTATAAACATAAGCTATGCTTATTTCTACAACCGTATACACAGAAGATGCGGTCATCTATTTCAGGATAGGTTTAGAAGTGAGATTATTAAAGATGAGGTATATTTTCTTCAAGTAAGCAAGTATATCCATAATAATCCTGTGAAAGCCGGTATAGTAAAAAGTGCAGGAGAATATAAGTGGAGCAGCTATAATTTATATACAGGAAGAGAAAAAGACAGATACAATTTAGTAGAAACAGAAAAACTGCTTGGAATCATATCAAGTATAAGAAGTAAAGCGGTTAGTGAATATATCCGGTATGTTTCGGAAGATGAGGAAACTGCTAAAATAATGGATGTTGAAGAGTACGGAATAAATGACGAGGAAACAAATGCACTGTTAATCAATACGATTGAAGAAGCAAGGATACGAATGGCTAAGACTGCAAAAGACATGGGATACACAAATGAGGATATATATAACAATATTAGTTTAAGAAATATTTTAATAAAGGAAATAAGAAAAAATTCATTATTAACATTGAAGCAGATAGGGGAGTTGTTTAGAGGATTAAGTGAATCCCGGGTTTCAAGGATATTAAAAAATTAACAAGCGAGCAGCAAGCAAGAACCGTCCCCACTTGTCAAAGGCCTGTGGTAAAAACCACAGGCCTTTCGTTTATCAATTCCGCTCTTTAAGCTTCTCCACCAGTTGATTATACGTATAACGAAGCCCTCCGAAACTCTCATCATTAAGTTGTGCCTTTCTGAGCGTTATCCCTGTATACTTTCCATTTTTTAAAGCGTAATAACTGATATTATCAGGTGTGGATACCAGTTCAATCAATATTTTTTCACCATTTTTTAAAGTGTATTCAACAGAAACTTCAGGATTTTCCGGCAAAGGTTCCACATCCAGAACAATTTTATTAACAAGAAGGCCAATAGCTCCCTGATAATATTTCTTGAAAGCCGAAATATAATCACTGTCCTCATCGCCGGTCAGCAGAATTCCATTGAACTCATAAGTGCTTTTATCTTCATCATCCGAATCGACATTAATTTTGGATATATGTGTCCTGCCATCCAAAGTTACACGTAATCCGCTGACATCCGCAATATTTTGAAGATGCACAAACGAACTCACAATTTCTTCAATCGGCTTGTCAAGAAAAGTAAAATTACTATCCGATACCGTGAAAACAAGGTTTTCGTTATTTAAAACAGCATAGAATCCACCGCCATCCGGCGCCTTGTTTCCGAGAGCCAGCTTGTATCCCTCACCTCCCACTGAATATTCGAAGATATACGAGGGATTCACCAAACCGTACTTTTGGAGATCTTCGGCATTTTCCTCAATATATTCAGATACGGTAATTTCGGTCAGTGCCTGTGTAATTGTATACAAGTTCTCGCTTCTTGCCTCGGCCTCAATCGGATAACTCAACCACCATGTCTTTTCCTCATCTATCCCTGCATCAAATACTTTGTTTCCTTTCCTTATAAAGCTGATTGATGCAAAATTATCGTATTCATATGTTTTGGTATAGATATCCTTCACCATCAAATCAAACTTGGTCTGCAAAAATTTCCCCGCTTCATAACTGTTTATGGTATATACCACAGGTTCATCATTTTTCCGTACATAAAAGGCCCCTTTTGTTGGAGTTTCATTTCCCACAAAAAGGTTATGCTCGGTTCGGTCCTTCATAATAAAGATAAGCTTAACGGGATTATCCAGACCAAACACCGATAAATCCGATGGATTTTCTTCAATAATTTTTTGTGCTTTCAAAGTATTCGCGTTCCAAGCGATACTGTCAACGGAACTTGAATTTACCTTCATCCCTTCAGGCTGAACAGCCTGCCACACTTTTCTGTCTACAAGTTTCTTTTCAACCGTACCGTCTTCCTTTGTTTCCTCCTCTTCCACCTGAATTGCAGTATAACGAAACCATAAGGGTTCATCCCTGTTATCAATCCGGATTTCTTCAATATCATCCTTGACGAAGTCAAAAATCTGAATGGTTTCGGCAGCAGGAGTGGTATCCTCTTCTTCCTTCTGCGGAAGATTCTGAACAATCACATAGGCTGCCACCAGAATGATCAATACGATTGCCGGTATTAACAGCTTTTTAAAATTGCTCATAAATGTCTCCTCCTTAACCATACAAACACTCCAATACCTATAATGATTAACGGAAGAACAACGATAAGCACAATTCCAAGAATAACAATGGTCTGACCGGTAATTGTCTGAATTGTCGGTACATCATATGTTTTGACTGGAATGTATATATCGTCCTTTTTTTCCTGCATCCAGTTAATTCCATTCAGGAGAAATTTTTTGCCTGAATCGGTGGTATCAACACTTTGGTCTGAAACAAAATTAGCATTTCCGACAACCAGCATCTTGCTTATCTGCATATTGCCGCTGTGCTCTATCGCAACAGCCAGATCCAAAGGTCCCTGGACGTCTTCCTCACCTTCAGTGAGAGGTTTTCCTAGAGCCTGTGAACTTGTTGTCAGCAAAGATACGGGATTAATCCAATCCTTTTCATTTTTCAGTATACGGACACTTCTAACGTTGAACAACTGCATATTGAATTTGGAAGGATCCAGATTTGTATTAACGCTATTATTAACCACAGTAGGCATAAAGTAGTACGGCTGTCCATATGCCGCCCGGTTTTCAGCCATTTCAAACACCACATCGTAGCCTAAGGCAACATTATATTGAGATAATAAGCTTTCAAAATTCGCAAGTCTTGTATTGCTCTGTACAGGATCAAACAGGAATATGGAATTACCTCCGTTTTTCATATATACCGTTAATTTTTCAAGTTCATTCGCGGCCAGATCCTGTTTCGGGCTTATAGTAAGTATAATTGCGGCATCTTCGGGAATGGTTTCCACAGCTGTCAGATTTATTTTTCTAAGCTCATATCCGTTCAGTTCCATACTTGATTTAAGTTCGGTATACTCGCTGTCAATATCACCTTCACTATGACCCTCGGTATAATAAACAACAGGGATATTGTCAGCGGTAACATAACGGATGGCGCCGGTAAAGGCATATTCCGCATTTAAGCCTGTAATGTAATATCCGCTGTAATTTTGCTGGTCATAGGTATACTCAAAAATATCGTATGACGACAACACTTTGATTCTGTTTCCGCTTTTTACTATAAAATCACTCTTTGAAATGCCCAGTATTCCATCAGGATCAAGCTGGTTCTGTATATACCCCGGATTTTTTTCGGGATCAACGTAACTGATTGAAATTAAATTACTCTTTGCCCGATACTGTTTGATAAATTCCATAACCTGACCGTACTGGGAACTACTCATTTGTGTATCATCAAACAGACCGATAATCTCTACTTTCTTATCCAACTCTTTGAGAACATTATCGGTTTTTTCTCCGATGCTATAGAGCTTGCTGCTTGTCAAGTCTATCTTCAATTTTTCCCTGAGCTGCGTGCCGCCTGCAATCGCGTTAAGAATAATAGCCGCCGCTATAACAATTACGGTTAATACGGCTGAATACGAGCCAAAGCGTAGACTCCTTATATTAAATATCTCATTAAATTTTTTCATTTTTATCACCCCTGACTCCAACGTCTTTTATCGATTACTCTTGTTGTTAGGAACAGAAATACCGCAATAAAGCTTAAATAATATATTATGGAGGTTATATCCAGAATGCCTGAATTAAGATCGTTATATCTGGACAAAAGTGAAAAGAGATCCAGTACTTTTGCCAAAAAACCTCCGACAAAACTTGCAATTGGGTCAACCAGATTAATGAGAAGTAAAATAACAAAACTTATAATTGCGGAAACAATCTGGTTCTCTGTAAGGGACGAAGCAAAAACGCCAACAGCCACAAAACAAGCCCCAATGAGCAGAAAACCAAGATAACCGCCAATAAGCATTGGTACTTCCAGCTTTCCTCCTAATGCAAAAAGAATAATCGGGTAAATAAATGTAGCTGCGTACATAACCAGAAAAACTGAAAAAGCAGCAAGATATTTTCCCAATACAATCTGCATTATATCCACCGGAGAGGTTACCAACAATACCTCTGTGCCGTTTTTCCTGTCTTCTGTCAAAATACGCATTGTCAAAATAGGAATGATAAAGATCAGAATAAATATGATATTCTGCAACAGATAGTTCATTTCAGCATACCCGCCGGCTACAGTACCAAATGTAAAATAGATGGATAAAATAACAAACGACAAACTGATAAGAACATATGCGATAGGCTGATAGAAATAAGCCTGTACTTCTCTTTTCCAAATAGCCAACATGTCAGTTTACCTCCTTTTCTTCGGTTGTTAATTGCAGGAATATATCTTCCAAAGACATTCCCAACGATTTCAGTTCAAGTATCGGATAGCCGTTTTCGGCCAGTTTGTGAAAAACAGGCTTCCTGACATCCACTTCCTTATCCGCTTCCACAACATAACTGAACTCGTTATTCTGATGTTTGTTCTGAACCTCCAGATACTTAACACCATAAACCTGCTGCAATATTTCCTTAACCTTCTTATCGGGCCCTGCTATTGTTATAGTAAATCTGGAATAATCCCCTAGATTTTTCGACAATTGTTCCGGTGTATCAACCGCGACAATCTTCCCTTTGTTGATAATAACCAAACGTTCACAAACCGCACTGACTTCAGGAAGTATATGCGAACTCAGAATAATTGTATGATTTTTCCCGAGCGCTTTTATAAGCTTCCTTATTTCAATAATCTGCTTTGGATCAAGCCCTACCGTCGGCTCATCAAGAACAAGGGCATCCGGTGCTCCGACCAGTGACTGGGCCAAGCCCACTCTTTGCCGGTAACCTTTTGAGAGATTGCGAATCAACCTGTGCCGTACATGGGTTATTTTTACAAGTTCCATTATATCATCTTTCTGCGCCTTCCATTCCTTCTTGTCCACTTCCTTTAATGAAGAACAGAAATCAAGAAAGTCCGTTACGGTCATATCCAGATAAAGCGGCGGGTGTTCAGGCATATAGCCGATTCTTTTCTTAACCTCCCTCGGTTGTTCCATAATGTCGTATCCGTCCACCTTAACGGTACCGGATGTGGAAGGTATATATCCGGTTAAAATATTCATTGTTGTGGTTTTTCCGGCTCCGTTGGGCCCCAGGAAACCAAGAATTTCTCCTTTGTTTACGGTAAAATTCACATTTTCAATAGCTTTAATCTCTCCATAATGTTTTGTGAGATTAGAAATGTCTATCATTGTGTTCCTCCCATCTACCACATAACCTTACTGTGGTGGTTGATTAACCTGCCTTGCCGACTGCAGGGTTTTATATATATTTTTAATTATGACGTAATCTTTTGAACAAAATATGAACAAACTGTTAAAATGATTTATGCACCCTCCTGAAAACATAAGCCTTTTCCTGATTCATCGCAATATGAGTGTTTGAGCGTCATACAAGTTGTATAAAGAGAATTGTTTTCCATAAAAGCAATTTTGCGGATTAAAGCCATTATTAAATACATGTTATTTCCCGGTTTTATACAAAATTTTTACATTTCACAAAGTAATTTTATGTACATATTTAGCAATAAATTGCTCTTTTTAGCCGAATTATGATTCCAATAAAAACATCACGTATTGACAGAATCAGACATATATTTTATGATAACAACGGAAGTAATTACAACACACCGCTATTACAACGGAAGCAATTGAGAAGGCAATTGCTTCACACCGCAACAAACCTGAACAGTATATGTTCTGATTATTTTTCCAATTACTGTTTATGAGGGGGCAAACGAAAGATGAACGAATTAGAGAAAGCACGAAGGAATTTATATATCCTTATGGAGAGCGGCGACCTTAAAGGGATATTAGAAGCGAGCAAATATTTGGATAAATTAATCCTTCAGCAAACCCATAAATTGAAGAACCGTAAAAGCATATAACGGGAGTATATTTCAATGAACGCTTGCGCGAATTACACGTCAAAACGCAGGCGCTAAAGCGCATACCAATCGCGTTTTGTGTGCAACACGCCGCGGGCGTTTTATAAAATATTGCACTCATTTGACTCTTTCAATGAAGCGTCCTGTGCGTTTTATCGCCTCTGTCAGATTATCCATTGATGTGGCGTAAGTAGCCCTTACAAAACCTTCTCCGCAATCTCCGAAAGCACTGCCGGGTACCATCAGAACCTTTTCCTCCACTAACAGCCGTTCACAGAACTCGTCAGAGGTCATACCCGTTTTCCGGATATCGGGAAAAACATAAAAGGCTCCAAAGGGTTCAAAACAATCCATGCCAATATCTCTGAAACCATTTAGCACAAGCCGCCTTCTCCTGTTATATTCCGCGACCATTGACGCAACCTCGTCATCTCCGTTTTTTAATGCCTCAGTCGCTGCATACTGGGCAGTTGTTGGTGCGCACATAATAGCATATTGATGAATTTTTTTCATTTGCTCAATAATATCACGGTGTCCGCAAACATAGCCAATTCGCCAGCCTGTCATTGCATAGGCTTTGGACAAGCCGTTTACAACTATGGTTCTGTCCTTTATTTCTTCAAAATTCGCTATGGAAACATGCTCCCCTGTGTAGGTAAGTTCGGCATAGAGCTCATCGGAAATAATCATTATCTTCCTGTCCTTGAGAAAATCAACCAGCTCACGGTAGTCATCATATTGCATGATTGCACCTGTAGGATTATTTGGATATGCAATAATAATAATTTTTGTTCTTTCAGTAACCGTATCCTCCAGATCCTTACGTTTCAAGCGAAATTGATTTTCGCTCTTAAGCCTTAACGGTACCGGGACTGCTCCCGAAAAAAGAGCGCAGCCTTTGTAAGCTACGAAAGAAGGCTCCGGTATAACTATTTCGTCCCCTTTGTTGATAAGGGCTCTTATTGCGGCATCTATTGCTTCGCTTCCCCCGACGGTAACAAGCACTTCATTGTCTGGTGAATAAGTGAGATCGAAACGCCGTTCCATATACCGGCAAATTTCCCTCCTTAATTCAATAGCGCCGGCATTGGAAGAATAATTTGTATATCCCTTTTCCAGAGAAAAAATCCCTTCTTCGCGGATGCTCCACGGCGTAATAAAGTCGGGTTCGCCAATTCCCAGGGATATAACATTATCCATCTCATTTATCAAATCAAAATACTTTCTTATGCCGGAGGGCGGGACATTTTTAATATGTGAGGCTATCATATCCCGAACGTTCATAATACCACAGCCTCTCTGTTGTCTTTATATTTCTGTTCAAATGAGACGCCCTTTTCCTTGTACTTTTTCAGAACAAAATGAGTCGCAGTACTTAAAACAGATTCAATGGGAGCCAGCTTTTCAGCTACAAATAACGCAACCTCCTTCATTGACTTACCTTCTACCGCAACAAACAGATCATATCCGCCGGACATAAGATTACAGGACTTTACCTGGGGGAACTGATATATCCTTTCAGCCACTTTATCAAAGCCCTGTCCCCGTTGAGGTGTTACTTTTACTTCAATATATGCTGTAACGACATCTTTGTCTGTTTTCTCCCAATCAATAAGGGCGGGATAACCTAAAAGAACATTTTTTTCTTCCATGCTCCTGATAGCTCGGTTAACTTCTTCTTCCTCAGCGCCAAGCATAACAGCTATCTGTTCATTGCTCAGACGACAGTTTCCGGCAAGGATACTTAAAATATCATTTTCCATATTCACCCTCCGTAAAATCCCACATTATATTGCAGGATTTTCTTCATTTTTATAGTCCTCGGAATCATAATCCTCATTCTGTTGGTAATATAGCGCCTCACGGTTATCTATATTTATCATCGTTTCATCAATCTGTTCTTCATACCTGGACAGGAGATCGGTAATCTGGCTCTTTAAACCTTTAATCTCCCTTTTAATATCCACTATTTTTTCTTTTTCGGATTCAAGCAACTGATCCAGGCGTATTTTTTCCTTTAATGCTTTATCCTGAGCTTCCGCCATCATAGTTTCCGCTTTTTCCTGAGCCTGCAGCAGAACTCCGGCAATTTTCTCCTTTTCCTTAGTAAGATGTTCGGCTTCCTCGTACACCTGATCAAATTTCATCTTTAGTTCTTTTACCTGAAACTTTAAAGTTGAGTTCTCATCATCCTTTTCTTTCAACCTTTGATCAAACTCCCTGATAATACGCTCAATATAAGCATTTACATCGGAGCGTTTAAAACCAAATAACGCGGAACCAAATTTTTTTTCACCTGCCACAATAAATACCTCCCCTGGATAGCATATTTTTAGTATATAGGAAATATAGCCTTATTTCAATATGTTATTATTCGGAAAAACTTGCTCCGGCTTCTGTTGTAAAAAATATTATCTTTACTTTTATAAAGCGGAATAATATTATAAATTATAAAATTGATTGATTATCCCGTAATATTTTTAAAACCAGTCAGTATTATTTATTATAAAAGAAGGGTATATATAAATCGAATACCGAACGCAGAAAGCACTGGCAATAATGCAGAACCCACATAAAACATGTATATGGAAAGGAAGACATATTAATGTATATACTGGGAAAAATCAAAGTTACAACCGAACTGCCTGCCGAATTGACAAGACTTAAGGATATTGCCTATAACCTTTGGTGGTCATGGAATAATGAAGCGATTGATCTGTATCGTGAGATTGATCTCTCATTGTGGGAAAAATTGAACAAGAATCCTATCCGCTTCCTTCAAGAGGTGAATTACAGGAAACTACTTGAAAAGTCATCCGATCCTTCATTTATGGAACGGTATCATATGGTGGTAACCCGGTTTGATCATTACCTTTCAGGTATCAACGACACCTGGTTTTCCAGGAATTATCCTGACAGTACGTCTGAGAATATTATTTATTTTTCAGCCGAATATGGCCTGCATGAAGTTCTGCCAATCTATTCCGGGGGGCTTGGAGTACTTTCGGGTGATCATTGCAAGACGGCAAGTGATCTTGGATTGCCATTTACGGCGGTTGGTTTGTTTTACAAGCAGGGTTATTTCAATCAGCGTATAAACCGTGATGGCTGGCAGGATACAAATTTCAGCAGCCTTAATATATCTCATCTTCCTGTTCAGCCCGTATTGACACAGGATCAGAAACCATTAATGATTCATGTTGATATGTCGGGAAGAATGGTTTACGCAAAAATTTGGCGGATTTTCATAGGCCGTATCAGCCTGTATGTGCTTGATACGGATGTTCCCGAAAACAACCAGTATGATCGCGGTTTAACCGCCAGATTGTATGGCGGCGACCAGGAAACCCGCATCCAGCAGGAAATCCTTCTGGGCATCGGCGGGATTAAAATGCTGGACGCACTGGGCATTAAAGGAACCGTATATCATATGAACGAAGGTCACTCGGCTTTTATGGGGCTGGAATTATGCCGCAAGCTGATTACAGAGGAGAATATGTCCTTTAACGAAGCCCGGGAGGTAGTCTGTTCCTCATCGGTATTTACCACACACACACCCGTACCTGCCGGAAATGATGTTTTCCCGCTTGATATGATTGAGCGTTACTTCAATAACTATTGGAGCCAGCTCATGCTGCAGAAGCACGATTTCATAAGCCTGGGGTTAAAGCCGGGAGATCAGTATAATTTCAATATGACGGTGCTCGCTATAAACCTGTCCGGTAAAAGAAACGGGGTCAGTGAGCTTCACGGAGCCGTATCAAGAAACATATACAGCAATATCTGGCCCGAAATACCTGAGGACGATATTCCTATAACCCACATAACTAATGGTATACACACCCTGACATGGTTGTCTCCAAGCTATAAATACCTTTATGATAAATATCTTCCGCGTGAATGGCAGGATAGGCTTTATGATCCTCAGATATGGAGCTCCATTGATCAAATCCCGGATATGGAACTGTGGGAAATTCACTGCGAACTCAAGGCGAAAATGATACATTTTATCCGGGATCGTCTGAAAGCACAATATATGGCTAATGGTCTGTCCCTCTACGAGGTAAATGATCTCGACAGGCAAATGGATGCATCAGCCTTTACCATAGGGTTTGCCAGACGGTTTGCGACCTATAAACGTGCCAACCTGATTTTCAGAGATATGTCCAGAATCGAACGCATATTGAACAACCGGAACATGCCGGTTCAGATTATATTTACAGGAAAAGCCCATCCCGCCGACAGACCCGCTCACGAGGTAATCAAATATATTCATGATATTTCCAGAAGGGAAGGGTTTAAAGGTAAAGTATTCCTAGTTGAAAACTACAATATGACTGTGGCCAGAAATTTGGTCCAGGGTGTTGACATATGGCTGAACAATCCCCGGCGTCCCCTCGAAGCCAGCGGAACCAGCGGGCAGAAAGTGTGCATAAATGGAATACCCAACTTAAGTATTTTTGATGGCTGGTGGTGTGAGGGTTATAACGGTAAAAACGGATGGGTTATCGGAGATGATACCCACTATGACAGCGAGAATCATCAGGACGACGCCGACAGTCAATCCCTGTATGGCCTTCTGGAAAGGGTTATCATTCCGATGTTTTATCAGCGGGACGAAAAAGGAGTTCCGGTAAAATGGGTACGGATGATGAAAGAGTCAATCCAATCACTGACTCCGAAATTCAGCACACACCGAATGGTTCAGGACTACACCCGTGACTTTTATGCTCCCTGCCTTGACAGGATACGGCGGATTCGACACTCAAATTTTGAATTTGTTAAAAATCTTGCATCCTGGAAGCAACGCATGAAAAATTCCTGGCCTCAGGTTCAGATAATAGCCGACAGGGAAGGAGATTACCTTAAGGATAAATACGCCAAATCAGGAGAAAGCATTACGCTGAACGCAGTTGTCAGGCTTGGAAATCTAACCCCGGAGGATGTTGCAGTCGAGGTATACTATGGAACAGTCGTTAACGGCATCATACGGCAGGGTGAGAATATTGAAATGTCATGTTTGGGTCAATGTGATCACACCACTTTTCAATATTCAGCCTTCTTAAGCATTAGCAACGGGGGCGAATACGGTTATTCCTTCCGGGTCGTTCCAAAGCATAAGGACCTCTTTGGCAAATTCGATATGCCGTATATAAAATGGGCCGGCAGGTAAGATAATCAGGCTGTCACCATTTTCTCACCCTGAAGGCTCAGCTTATCCACAGCTTCTTCACGCATTTTGTATTTCATGATTTTCCCTGCGGCATTCATGGGGAATTCAGTAACAAAGTCAATATATCTTGGGGTTTTATGTTTTGCCATATGGGAACGGATATAATCCTTCAGTTCATCCGCCGTGATCGATTCGCCGTCCTTCAGTATGACACAGGCCATAATCTCCTCGCCGTACTGCTTGTCGGGAACCCCAATCACCTGAACATCCTTTACCTTAGGATGGGTATAAATAAAGTCTTCGATTTCCTTCGGGTATATGTTTTCGCCTCCCCGGATAATCATATCCTTAATACGACCCGTTATTTTAAAGTTGCCGTTTGAATCCCTTCTTGCAAGGTCGCCGGTGTGAAGCCAGCCTTCACTGTTAATGGCTGCGGCGGTCGCCTCGGGCATTTTGTAATAACCCTTCATAATATTATATCCTCTGGCAACAAACTCACCATCGGTATTATCCGGCAAATCCTTTCCGGTTTCAGGATCCACAATTTTACATTCAACTCCCGGCAGTGGCCGGCCCACAGTATTAACGCGGACATCAATCGGATCGTCCACCCGGCTTTGGGTACATCCGGGAGAAGCCTCTGTCTGACCAAATACAATCGTAATCTGATCCATATTCATCTTATCCACAACGTCCTGCATAACCTTAACAGGGCAAGGACTTCCTGCCATAATACCCGTTCTCATATATGAAAAATCAGTTTTCACAAAATCCTCATGCTCCAGCATGGCAATAAACATTGTTGGAACACCATGAAAACAGGTGATTTTCTCTTGATTAATACAGGCCAGTGAATTTTTAGGTGAAAAATACGGCATGGGAGACATGGTGGTTCCATGTGTCATGGAAGCTGTCATGGCCAGAACCATTCCAAAACAGTGGAACATTGGAACATGGATCATCATGCGATCGGCAGTGGAAAGATCCATGCAGTCACCAATGGTTTTACCATTGTTTACAACATTATAATGGGTAAGCATAACGCCTTTAGGAAAGCCTGTTGTGCCGGAAGTATACTGCATATTGCAGACATCATGTACATTGATGGCATTGGCACGACTGTATACTTCATAAACCGGCACTTCTTCAGCCAGAGCTGCGGCTTCATCCCATGTCAGACATCCTTTCTGCCTTGAATTAACCGTAATAATATTTCTTAAAAACGGCAGCCTTTTCATATGTAAAGGCTGGCCCGCGACAGCGGTCTCCAGTTCAGGGCATAATTCTCTTATAATGCCTGCATAATCCGAATCCTTATAACCATCAATCATGACCAGGGTATGTGTATCCGACTGGCGAAGCAGATACTCCGCCTCATGGATTTTGTATGAGGTATTAACGGTAACAAGAACCGCCCCAATCTTTGTGGCGGCCCAGAAGGTAATATACCACTGCGGAACATTTGTGGCCCAGACGGCGACATGATCCCCGGGTTTTACTCCCAGGGCAATCAATGAACGGGCAAAAGTATCAACATCATCCCTGAATTCGGAATATGTCCGGGTATAGTCCATTATAGTATAGCGGAACGCGTATTGGTCGGGAAATTCATTTACAACACGGTCAAGTATTTGAGGAAAGGTCAGGTCAATCAAGATATCCTTCTCCCATATAAATTTTCCCGTTTTTGCATTGTTGTCATACAGGCGGCTTTTTGCCAGTTTCTTTTCAAGATAACGGCTCATATAATTTGTGTAATGCGGAAAAACAATTCCCGCGTCACTCAAATCGGATGACCATCGCTTAACCCATTCCAGGGAGACATATCCGTCATAATTAATAGACCTCAAAGCCATCATCATATCGTGAACCGGCAAATCCCCCTCTCCCATTATCCTGTAACGTGTAACCCCGTCAATAACAACCGAGTCCTTGGCATGAACATACCGGATGTAGGCTCCCAGGTTATGGACCGTTTTTCCGGGAGTTTCCCCCGTATATTGGTAAGGATGGTGGATATCCCAGAGGGCGGCTACAGCATCGCTGGGAATACGATCAAGAAGGTTTCTTAACCTGGCTGTATCGGAGTATACGCCGTTGGTTTCAATCAGCAGGGTGACGCCGTGCTCTTCCGCTACCGGAACCAACCTCTCCAACGCTTTTATCACTGCTTCATCGTCGGCGTCGTCGCCGGGCTGCGGCTCAAGATCTCCGAGAATACGCACAAAGGGTGTTTTAAACCGGGAAGCCAGTAATATATACTGGACAATTTCCTGATAGTTTTCCTCCTCCTTATCTGCGAATTTCAAGCAGCATCCTGAGGAAAAACAGGATATCTCAATACGCAGGTCCGAAAGCTTTTTTATAGTACTGGAAAGCTGGTTTTCACGAAACGGCTGTGCTTTTACCGCGAAAATATCATCGCCCAGCCCGCGTATTTCAATGCCGTCGAAGCCAAGATCCTTTGCCATGGAATAAATATCAGCCCAACTGAAGTCGGGACATCCCAGTGTTGAAAATGCTATTTTCATATAAACCTCCCAATATATTTAATTAATAAATATAAAAAAGCCTTCATCTCTTTTCATTCCTGAAAGAGACGAAAGCATTCACTCCCGCGGTACCACTCCTTTTGGTAATAATTACCCACTTCATAAACCATATATACGGTCTTTCCCATTAACGGCGGATAACCGGTTATACCTACTTGCACGACCGCATGCGCGGGGGGTTCGGTACTAACTGCTCCCGGGCGAGCTCACAACAGCAACGTGCACTGTTTCCCAGCAATTCAACAGTTCTCTGAAGCACGATTGTCCGTGTTTTTTCCCAATCATCACATCTGTATCATAATGTATTTATTTTTCCGCACTATAATTCTAATAAATCATAATGACGAAAACCGATGTAAAAATCCTGAATTTTTTTTAGCTTACCAAAAATCCGGCGGATTGTCAACAGGCACCCTATCCAAATTATTAGCAGCTATCCTCCTGCCAACTCCCGAACCTTCATGGTAAGGGCTTTTTCATTCCCGTTGGTTTCATGTATGGTTTTCAAGAGGGCGGAACCGACTATCACTCCGTCAACATGCTGCCGCAGCTTTTCTACATCTTCCCTTTTTGAAATACCAAACCCTACACAAACTGGAATATCCGACAGCTCTTTCACCCTGTCCAGGTATTGCGTAATATCCCTGTGAAAATTCCCATTCATGCCGGTAACCCCAAGTGTTGACACGCAATAAACAAAACCGCCCGTATCCTTTAAAATATCGGCAATTCTCTCATCGGAAGTCGGCGCGACAAGAGGGATAAAGCATAAATCGGAGCCTTTTAAATATCCAAGTATTTCGTCCCTCTCTTCTAGCGGCATATCCGGTACAATTATTCCGTCAATTCCTGTAACCGCGCAGCGGCTGATAAACCGTTCAATACCATATTTAAAAATCGTACTGAAATACGCCATAAACAGCAGGGGAATATTTGTTTGTCCGCGTATTTTTACTACGCTCTCAAATATGCTTTCAACATTTACTCCGTTTAATAACGCTTTTTGCGAGGCAGACTGAATAATGGGACCATCGGCAAGGGGATCCGAATAAGGTATACCGATTTCAATAATATCCGCTCCACCCTCTTCCGCAGCCTTTATCAAACTCGGAGTTTTGCCAGGGGCAGGATAACCCGCCGTTAAATACCCAATAAAAACCATTTTACCTTTTTTCATTCTATCCTTAAATACCGCGTCAATCCTGTTCATAAATCTTCCCCCTTATATTTTCCTACAGTATATACATCTTTGTCTCCTCGTCCCGACAAATTTATTATAATAATCTGATCCCTTGTCATTTTTCCTGCTGTTTTCATGACATGGGCTATTGCATGGGAGCTCTCAAGCGCTGGTATAATCCCTTCGAATTTGGTCAATGTATAAAAAGCATCCAGCGCCTCATGATCCGTAGCGCTGACATATTCCGCCCTTTTACTTTCGTACAGCCATGCGTGTTCCGGTCCAATTCCCGGATAATCCAGACCGGCTGAAATCGAGTGTACCGGCAGGATATTGCCATTCTCATCCTGGCACACAAATGTTTTCATGCCATGAATAATACCGACGCTTCCCTTCGCCAGAGCCGCGGCATGCTTTCCGGAATCAAGGCCAAGACCGGCCGCTTCAACTCCAACAAGTTGTACATTGCTGTCTTCAATAAATCCGTTAAAAATCCCTATAGCATTACTGCCTCCTCCAACACAAGCGACAACCATGTCAGGCAGACGGTTTTCCTGCTTTAGAATCTGTTCCCTGGCTTCCACTCCAATGATACTCTGAAAATGTCTCACCATCGCGGGATATGGATGCGGCCCTACTACAGAGCCAATGATATAAAACGTATCCTCCACGCACCTGACCCATTCACGTATAGCTTCATTTGTCGCATCCTTCAAAGTTTTCGTTCCTGTTGTGACCGCTTTTACCTGGGCGCCAAGCAGTTTCATTTTAAAAACATTCAAACGCTGACGGTTTATATCCTCCTCTCCCATAAAAACCGTACAGGACATTCCGAACAGCGCCGCTCCGGTTGCTGAAGCAACACCATGCTGCCCGGCACCGGTCTCCGCTATTATTTTTTCCTTTCCCATTTTTTTTGCCAGAAGTACCTGTCCCAGAACGTTATTAATTTTATGCGCTCCCGTATGGTTTAAATCTTCACGCTTAAGATATATTTTTGCCCCTCCCAGGTATTCGGACAGCCCTCTTGCGTAATATAAGGGGGAAGGCCTTCCCACATACTGATGCAGGTAATGTTTAAATTCCTCAATAAAAGCAGGATCCGTTCTTGCCTCCCTGAATTTCTCTTCCAATTCGTGCAATGCGTGCATTAAGGTTTCCGGAACATACTGTCCGCCGAAACCACCAAATTTAGATTCCATATTCATAGGTTTTCACCGCCTTAATAAACTCTATTACTCTTTTTTCATCCTTCCCCATATTCCCCTCCACACCAGAGCTGACATCCACTATATGTGGTTTTACAATTTCAATTGCACCTCTTATATTATTCGGATTAAGCCCTCCGGCAAGAACAAGGGAAACAGTATCCGACAATCCGGATATCCATTGCCACTGGAATGGGATTCCGGTGCCACCTTCCATTCCCTTTGCGAATGTATCAAACACAAACGCGCATGCGGACGGATATAGTCTGGTTTTATGGACGCTTTCCGGGTTTTTCATTGAAATACTCTTCCATACAGGCAAGGGAAGGCTTTTTATATCTTCATCGCTTTGATTACCATGAAGTTGGACTATATCAAGATTGCATACCTCCGCAGCCTTACAAATTTCTTCTCCTGACATGTCTGTAAACACACCTACCGCCTTTATTCCCTTTCTTAATTTTTTTTTCAATAAAGCTGCCTGTTCAAGCGTTATCCTCCGTTTGCTTTTTGCAAAAACAAACCCGACATAATCAACCTCTAAACGGTTAACAACCTGAATTTCTTCAGAAAACCGGATACCGCATATTTTAATCTGAGGAATCATACGCTTCTCTCAACTCCTTCGCAAAACACCTGATTGAATTGGATCTGATGAAGCTTTCTCCTACCAGGACCCCATCATACCTGCTCCTGTTCAGTGTCCTGATATCATCGCGGCCTTTAATACCACTTTCACTGATTAAAAGTATATTTTTCGGAACCATGGCCGAGAGACGGACAGTAGTTTGTATATCTACTTCAAACGTATGAAGATTGCGGTTGTTTACACCAATAATTTTAGCTCCTGACAGAATTGCGCATTCCAGTTCCTCCTCGTTATGCACCTCCACCAATGAGTCCAGGTTCAAGGATTCACCCAACTCCCTGAATTCCTTAAGAGCGCCTGAATCCAGAATAGCCGCGATTAAAAGAATACCGCTTGCTCCAAGGCTTTTTGCCTCAATAATCTGATAGGGATCAATTATAAAATCTTTCCTTAAAAGAGGAAGGGATATCTTTTTCCCTATTGCAAGCAGATGCTCCGGATGCCCTTCAAAGAAGTCCTGTTCGGTTAAAATTGAAACAGCATCCACCGCTCCCTCGTACTCCCGCGCAATTTCTATCGGGTTTATATCTTCCTTTATAACACCTTTCGAAGGAGATGTCTTCTTTACTTCACCGATTATGGAAAGCCCTTTTTTCGACAATGCTTCCTGAAAGGATTCCCGCCGGGATACATCAGCCGGCAGTTCCTTTAATTCATTCAGAGGACGCTTCTTCTTTTCCAATTTCAGCCGTTCTGTTCTTGCTTCAACTATTTTGTTTAATATTCCCGAGCTTTTCATGGGTTCCCCCTTCCCTCACCATGACACTATGCCGGCTGAACTGCCGCAAAGCCTTGTGAAACCCTTATAAACTCCTGAAGGGTTTTTAAAGCTTTTCCACTGTCTATAAGTTCTCCGGCCAATTCGATACCTTCCTTTATTCCCTCTGCCGCCTTTCCCGCATATAGCGCCGCCCCGCTGTTTAACAGCAGCATATCCCGCTTCGGCCCCTTCTCTCCATCAAAAAGCTTCAATATGATATCCGCGTTTTTTGTTTTGCTTCCTCCGCTGAGGTCAACTGTCCTGTATCTTTCAAGACCAAAATCCTCCGGAGAAATTACATAACTTTCAATTTTGCCGTTTTTTAATTCCATTACATGGGTCGGCCCTGTTATACTGATTTCATCCATTCCATCAGCGCCATGAACCACCAGGGCATGTTCGGTGCCAAGATGTCTCAGGACAGAGGCCATTACCCAGGTCAAATCAGAATGAAATACTCCCAGAACCTGTGCATTAGCCAGAGCAGGATTTGAAAGCGGCCCGAGGATATTGAAGATGGTACCGAAACCCAACTGTTTGCGGACCGGGGCAACATATTTCATGCTTTTATGATAGATAGGGGCAAACATAAATCCTATATTTATACTCTTAACGCTTTCCTGCACCTGTTCCGGAGACATTTGTATATTTATACCCAATTCTTCCAATACATCGGCGCTTCCGCACAAGCTTGATGCCGACCTGTTTCCATGCTTTACAACCTTGATCCCGGAGCTTGCCGCAACAATTGCCGCAGCCGTTGACACGTTAAACGTTCCCTGATTGTCACCGCCTGTTCCACAGGTATCCAGAGTATAAAACCTGTTCAGATTCACCTTCTCGGTTTTATCACGCATAATACGAGCAGCTGCGGCTATTTCACTTACGGTTTCGCCTTTAATCTTCAGCGCTGTCAAAAATGCTGCTATTTCCACATCATTAACCCGGCCTGTCATAATAAGCTCCATGCATTGCTCCATTTCCGGGCTTTCCAGGTTTTTTTTGTTCATAAGCTTGTTAATAAAATGCTTCATCATGTTACCACCAATCCTTTCATTTTTATTTTGGGACGATTATACCGGTGTTTTTATTTAAAGGGTGAAGTTTAAAAAATTAGCGATTATTTCCCTTCCAACTTCCGTATAAACCGATTCCGGGTGGAACTGCAGTCCGAAAACCGGATATATTTTATGCCGCACTGCCATAATTTCGCCCTCTTCGGTCTCCCTTGCCGTAATTGTAAGCTCCTGTGGAAAATCGTCCTCCAGTATAGTCAGGGAATGATATCTTGCTGCCTTAAAGGTAGTCGGAATTCCCTTGAACAACACATCACCGAAATGTCGGATTTCGCTTTTTTTTCCGTGCATTTGTCGTTTCGCGTAGGATATCCTGCCTCCGTATGCTTTTCCAATGCATTGGTGCCCCAGACAGATACCCAATATCGGAACATCATTGCCGAATGCGCGAATAACATCAACACAGATTCCAGCTTCATTCGGGGTTCTGGGACCTGGAGAAATTACAATCCTTTCTGCTTTTAAAGACCGGATGGTTTCCAAATCACATTCATCATTCCTTATAACCCGGATATCCTTGTTTAACTCCCCTATATATTGGTATACATTGTAAGTAAAGGAATCATAATTATCGATTAAAAGTATCATTGTTGGTCTCCTTCCACTGCCCGGACAAGAGCCTTTATTTTATTCACGGTCTCTTCAAATTCATTCTCTGGAACGGAATCGGCTACAATACCTGCCCCAGCCTGCAAATATACCTTCCCATCCCGAATTATCATAGTACGGATAGCGATACACATGTCCATATCCCCGTTAAAACCAAAATATCCGGCTGCTCCTCCATAAATTCCGCGCTTTGCGGGCTCAAGCTCTTCAATAATTTCCATAGCTCTGATTTTGGGGGCTCCGGAGAGGGTTCCTGCCGGAAGGAAAGATGACAGAACCGAAAACATATCCAATTCCCCGCGACGTTCCCCTTCCACCAGAGAAACCAGATGCATGACATGAGAATAATATTTTACCTCCATGAACTTTTTAACATTAACACTTCCAAAAGATGAAATTTTCCCCATGTCATTACGTCCGAGGTCTACCAGCATAACATGTTCAGCCTGTTCCTTTTCATCGGCCAGAAGCTCCTTTGCCAAAATGATATCTTCTTCCTCATTTTTACCTCTCCGCCTTGTTCCGGCGATGGGGCATGTAAAGACTTTGTTTTTACGAACCTCCGTCAGAAGTTCGGGAGAACTCCCCGTTACCTGGTAGTCTCCGAAATTCATATAAAACATATAGGCTGAGGGGTTCACCTGCCGCAGCTTCCGGTATAAGGTAAAAGGTTTCTGATCGGTGGTCAGTTTCCACCTCTGAGAGAGCACAACCTGAAAAATATCTCCTTCACAGATGTATCTTTTGGCCTTTTCCACCATACGCATGAATTCCTGGCAGCTCATATTACTTTGAACTTCTATTCTGTGCAGGGTTTTTTCATGAATACTGTCAGGAATCCCAACAGTTCTTTCCAAAACATCCTTCATCTCCTCCAGACGTTTTTTTGCATATTGTTTTCCTTCATTACTTTCTTCCGCCAGTACTATGAAAATAATCCGATGGTAAAAATGGTCATAGGCAATTAATTCCGTTATAGCCAACAGATGAACATCAGGCAGCCCGAGTTCATCCATTTTTGTATCCGGAAGCTTTTCATATTGCCGTATAATATCGTATCCTACCGTACCGACAAGACCTCCGGTGAAAGGAATTTCCGTGGTGTTTTTTACCTGGAATTCACTCATAAATTTCCCCGCGATATCCAGTATCCTGCCTTCGTGGATACTCAGTGCGCCTTTTCTTTCTATAACCACCCTGTTACCCTTGGCTCTGAGCACAGCCATAGGGTCTGTGGCTATGAAAGAATACCTTCCCTTGGGCTGCTCACAGCTTTCCAATAGTATACCAATACCGTCGCCCGCCAATTTACGGTAAATGGTAATAGGGGTTTCTGTATCTCCCGGATATGCTTTTGTATACGGTATCAAATTCTTTGCCATATTTTCCGCCCTCCTTTTTAAAAACAAAATCGTTATATCCTTCACCTTGTTGAAGCGGCCGGCTGCATACAGCCTATGTGTTTTGCAGTAAAAAAAACCGCCCATCCCGCACTAGTGAACAAACCTGAATTTCAGGTTGTATTTCACTTTGGAAACAGCTATAAAACTGCTTCCCAGTGCCGGGACGAAACGGTTATTCCGCGGTGCCACCCAACTTAACGAACTAAAATAAAAAACGCTTTATCTCATATGAGACAAAGCGCAACTTTGTTAAGCCACTCATTTTAATCCATTCACTTACCAGATACATGGTTTCCCAGATATCCTGTCCATATAACGGTGGAAACCGGCCCAGACTACTATTAGTTCACCCGGCATCTCATGAACCCATTCCCTGTTTTAACGGCTGCCGGACCTCACACCACACGCCGGTTCGCTGAAGCAATACAAAACAGGTACTCTTTTCAATCAAAGATTTTTGCTATACAATTTGTTTTATTGTAACATCAATGAATATTTTTGTAAAGCAAATCATTTCAAATGCCTTCCTCATTGTTCCGGAGTTGGCCGTTTTTCCTTCCCTGGCCGTCCATAATGCCGAAACCTTGGCATCTTCCCTGGCCGGAGCCATTCTGCTGCCCAAAGCCAATACCAAACTTAAAACTGTTGCAAGCCTTTCCGGTTCCATCACAATCGGAGCAATTTTGTTCCATTGCGGCAATAATTTCATCCGCTTCCTCCTGTGTAATAATTCCGTCGGCAACTTTCTTTGCAAGAATATCCCTTTTCATCTGAAGAATCTCATCCTTGAATTCATCCAGCTTGCCGACCTCATCGGCGATTGTACCGTAAGCTTTTCCGTATTCCGCCTTTTCCTGAACCACACTCTCCACAGTCCGCCCGGTCAGCCTTGCCGCCAAATCCGCAGGTGTGCCGTATGCGGAAGCTGAGAATACCGATACTGTAGTTACGCCAATGATGAGCGGAACAAGGAATATTATTCTCTTCAAACCTGTCATTTCAACAACCTCCCTCTGATTATTCGGTAACCCCTGCAATCCGTAAATTAAGATACATATGGATCAAACAGTCTGCAAAACAAAGGCTGTGGATTAAGATAATCTCTAAGCCTGCGTATAACGGCTTTTACAAATTACCGGTTACCGTAACTCATATAATACCCGTCACATGTGGCAGAACTGTGTTTTTTATTTTTTATTTTTATGAAATAATAATTCATTTAAACCTTACTATCTCTGATACATGCCTTTATGTATTATCACCTTTTTTCAGTAAACTGAATATGGAAAATGTGTCCGGATCAATATCCCCGAATTTTATAAATATAAGTATTTCTTCGGAAAATGTTATAATATAGGCGCAGATTATAAAGGTAATAATCATGGTCGTATCAAAAAAACAGGAAGCTATAACCAGGAAATATACTAAAACCGCACACAGCTTAGCCAGAAAAGTATGCATCAGAATCACTTTCCCGCAGCGGATATATGAAACAACAAATGAAATCACCAGAACTCCCATGAAAATGAAGAACAGAGTCATGTTAGGCTGCAGATACTCCGTATACAGAATATGAATAAAATATGCCGACGAAAGAAAGAAAAACAAATCGGCAATGGAATCCAGATGCTTGCCTATTTCGGTTTTCATGTTGAACCTTCTGGCAATCATCCCATCAAACATATCGGTCATACCTAAAATAGCATAAGCAACAGTAAACGACAGGTACATTTTGAATGAAATTAAAATAAACAACACAGGTAAAAATATAATTCTGGATGCTGAAAGAATATTTGGTATTGTTATATATTCTTTTTTAAACACTGATCCTCCCTCCCTGATAAAAATATTATGGCATATCCTGCAGGGGTCTCTCATTGCCGGTTTTTGCACAACAAAATCCTCTCCCCGCCTTGATATACACTGGTGTGTTGCAATTACCCTGTAACTGCTTCCGTTGTTATAAAACAATTTCCTTTATTATACCTTGTCCTTACTGTTTCGACAATCTTATTTTGTTTCTGACATAAATCATCATATTTTAACATTATTAGGTTTTTCGTTATTTATATTTGAACCGACATTTTTTTGTCACAGATCAATCTGTTTCTTATGATATAATTATTAGATGTATGATAAATATATAACTTATGAATGAATCGTTCACGTTTACGGAAGAATGCTACTATATGTCTTTCCCATGGGGCCCAGTTTATGGCGGACGTAACGGTAAACAACAGTAACCGGGAATATTAAAATGTGTGGTGATCGGATGCCGGTAATTTTAATCGCGGATGATAACAGGCAGATTACTTCAATACTGGAGGAGTATGCTAAAAAGGAAGGCTTTACAGTGAAGCTTGCTTTTGATGGGCTGGAAGCGGTCGGGTTGTTCCGGGAGTTCAAGCCCGACATTATCCTTCTGGATGTTATGATGCCGTTAATGGATGGCTTCGAGGTCTGCAGGGAAATACGGAAAACCTCAAACACGCCAATCATTATGATTACAGCCAGAGGTGAGGATTTCGAGAAAATAATGGGCCTTGATATCGGTGCCGATGATTATATCGTAAAACCCTTTTCTCCGGGTGAAGTTATGGCCAGAGTGCGATCAATCCTCAGAAGAATAGGACTTATAGAAAATCAGGGTAAACAGGAATTTTCATATGACAGCTTAAAGATTAATCTTGAAAATTATCTTGTTACAATTGATAATGTACCCGTATCTCTGACAAAAAAAGAATTTGAGCTTTTGTGGATCCTCGCCGTAAATAAAAACAAGGTTTTTTCCCGCGATAATCTTTTAAACAGCCTATGGGGATATGATTATTACGGAGACAACCGTACCGTGGATTCCCACATAAAGCGCCTTCGGGCAAAGCTTGACATATGCTCCCATAACAACTGGGATATAAAAACCATTTGGGGAGTTGGTTATAAATTTGAGGGTAGGACAGATGAAAAATAAAATAGTACTCAAACTGATAATGTTCTTTTCAAGTTCATTGATTCTTTTCTCTGTAATTATCGGAATTGTTTTCATTTCTCTGTTCAGGAACCATACAATTGAAATGTACCATTCCGAAATGGAAAAGCGTGCGATATCCATTGCGGGTGCCATTTCCTCCGGTCTCACAGGCAACTCAAATTCAGAAACAGGTATGCTTGGGAGGCAGGGAGGATTTGGCTCCTATCTCAGGAATTTGTATGATTTAGCCGGATATGATGTTTGGATTGTGGACCAGAATCTTAACCTTATAACTTCAGGCCGGTTGGGATCCCGCCAGTATTATTATGCCGATTTGCCACCCAATGCCGATACTGTCGTTAAAGAAGTCTTTCAGGGTAACACCACCTTCAGTGAAGGTTTCAGCAACCTCCTTGATACACCGACAATAACAGTAGGAACGCCTGTCCGCTCAGGCGGAAAAATAATTGGCGCGGTCCTTTTGCATTCACCTGTGGAAGGCATGAACCAGACTGTCCGGAAAGGGTTTGATGCACTGGGTGCCAGTATGTCCGCAGCACTGATATTATCGGTGCTATTATCCATTTTACTGGCTCTTTTATTCACAAAGCCATTGAAAAAAATGAAAGATTCCACAATCCGGCTTACAGGTGGGGATTATACGGTTAAGACAGGCGTATCCCAAAAAGATGAAATTGGTGAACTTGCCGCGGCAATTGATATTTTAAGCGACCGGCTTTATGATGCCAGCCTTGAAAGCGAGAAGCTGATGAAGCTTCGCCGGGATTTTACAGCCAATATTTCACATGAGCTGAGAACACCGGTGACAGTTATCAGAGGTTCGCTGGAAGCTCTTTGCGATGAAATTGTGTCCGATCCTGAACAGGTGAAAAGCTATCACCGGCAGATGCTGAACGAAAGCCTCTTCCTCCAGCGGCTCGTTAATGACCTTCTTGACTTATCCCGTTTGCAGAATACGGATTTCAAAATGGAAATAAGGGATTTGAACCTTCCCGGTATGCTTGGTGATGTCGTCCGGAGTGTTAAACAAATCGCGAAGGGAAAGAATATCGATATCCGTTACGAGCAGGACGTTAAAACAAAAACCATATCAGGTGATTATGGGCGATTGCGTCAGATGTTCCTTATCATACTTGACAACGCGGTTAAATTCTCCGATAAAGGAGGTATTGTCATTGTTTCCCTTATAGAGGATACCGTATTCATTCGTGATTATGGAATTGGAATTCCTGCGGAAGATCTGCCCTATATTTTTGATCGCTTTTACCGGCAAAAGTCAGAACAGAATAAAAGCGGAACAGGTTTGGGGCTTTCAATTGCCAAACAGATTGCCGACAGACATGGTATCAAACTTACTGTCTTAAGCAAATCTAATGAAGGAACCGAATTCCGGTTCAGATTTATAACGAGGTAAAGATGGGCCCCTGCCCCACCCCTGCGGGTGATAAGCAAAAACCTCTTCTCCCGCCTCGATATAACACAGAAGCAATTACTTCCGTTGTTATAAAAATAAAACCGCACGTGCAGGCGCACCATCGGAATCCTTAATAAGAACAGGCAGGCATGTATAACGGTATCTGCCCGGCAGAACATTTTTAAAGCATAAACCTTCTACAATCAATACTTCTTTTTCAAGCAGTATCTTATGTACTTCATAATTGTTTTCACGATCGTTTTCTACAGATAAGGCATCGGTACCGATAACTCGCACACCGATACCCAGAAGATAGTCCGCCGTATTTGGCTGCAGCCCTGTAAAAGAGAAATCAAACGGCTCTTCAAGGGATCGACAGCTGCTTTTTGTTTTGAAAAAGACCGCATCCCCCTGCTTTATATTTATATTCTCAAGACACTTAAGGCCTATACTGTCTGCATTCTGAACATCCACTATCTGTACCCATCCTGTGAACAGGTTTATATCCAATTTATCCACACTTATACCGCCGTCAATAAAATGAAGGGGGGCATCAATATGTGTTCCTGTGTGCACTCCGGAATGTATTCTTGAAATATTTGCGGGTTCTCCATC
>CAZSVI010000040.1:0-27756 GCA_964610205.1 uncultured Oscillospiraceae bacterium | reverse complement strand
CTTTCTCTATATCGTTGGTATACTTTTTGGTACCCATTCATGTTGCCGTTTCCAGTATAAGCTTATCTATGTCTTTGTCGAACGATAACGCCAATGCTAACTCCGACATCAGGCTCTCATCATTTGGAAAAGTCTTTAATGCTTCTTCAAGGATCGTTACAGCCCCCATGTGATCACCCGATTTTAAGCAAGCATGTTCAGATTTGAAAATAGCTGTTCTTGCTTCTGCATCATTAATTTTATTCATTCCAATCAGAGCATCAATACTTGTTTTAAAAAGGTTTGAAAGTGCAGGCAAAAGAGTAATATCTGGATAGGTATCTCCACGCTCCCACTTACTCACACTCTGTGGTGAAACACAAAGCATTTTTGCTACTTCTTCCTGTGTAAGTTCCATACTTTTTCGATACGCTTTTAGATTTTCAGCTATGTATAACATTTTAACATCTCCCAATAACGATTGACCGGTCCATATATAGAATAATCATAAACCAAAAGAAATACAACAACGCGACATGCGAATAAAAATCAACCATAGGGCGAGAGTATAATTTAATGATATAGTTTATTCCTCTGCCTATATCTCAATCCTTCAAAATAAAGGTATATCCTGATGCTGGATGAGAATGTTTTGAATGAGCTCTTTCAGTTTTTGTGTGGGTGGAGTATCTTTACTGGCAGGAGAAATTTTTTCCACGCCATCCCTTGTAGCTACATACTCCACAAGATTCTCAACCTTCATGCTGTCTTCTGCCGAGAGATATCCAATGTAAAACCGGATCGCTTTTTCAATGAATTCGCTCTGGCTTTTGCAGTTATCTTTTTCATAGAGTTCTTGCACCCTTTGCTGAGTTGAAGGGTACATCCATAACGGGAATCTTTTTTTGTTTTCTTCCGGCATATGCTTTCCTCCTATCCTGTAAATTTCATAAAAAAGCACCTTCTAGAATTGGAGCTTCAATTCCAGAAAGTGCCTTTGCTTTATATTTTACAAGTGATTAATGTGAAGTTGATAGAAAACAGTTCAATTTCCCATTCTGCTTATCAGGTGTGTGAAAATAATTTACATGGTATGGATAAAAACACATCATTATTGACCTTAAAGCCATTTTTCTCATAATAACTTGATATTTTTTCTGTTGTTTGAACTAACCATTCTGAGTTCGGGAAATGCTCAATGCAGCGCCTTACTAATTCTTTGCCTATTCCCTTGTTTTGAAAATCCGGTAAAACAATCAAATCATAAATTATAGACCTAAACATTTTATCACTCAATATCCGCACAGCCCCAATCAAACGTTCATTTTCCCATGCCGAGATTACAAGAGTGGAATTAATAAACGGAATATTGTAATTTTTTATCATATCTGAAGTTTCTAAACCATCTGACCAGCCTACAGACATAAATAATCTATGTAATTGTTCAGATGGCAAATCTTTTTTCGTGTCATTATAAATAATGCCCATAATTTTCTATCCTTCCGTTAACATAAATAATTTAATTCATAGATTATATGGTCAGTAATAATATTCAATTAATTGAAATTGAAACTTTATACTTCTTTATATAATGCTTGAACCTTCATATGCTTTCTTAAGACTATAAGATATAAATAATACAATCCATATCCTATCCCAGCTCCAATGGTATTTAATATCAAATCATCAACATCAAAAGCTCTACCCCTGTTACCAATTAAAACTGATAGCAATTGTAGTGCCTCAATCATAAATGATATTGATAATCCTGTTATTATCATGACCTTAAGTCCCCTGAACTTATTCCAGAGTATAGGAAGCAATATACCCAATGGCATTAACAGCACCAAATTGCCCCCAATATTCCGAATCCAAAACTTCAACATGAAATTTGAGATACTTGAACTCTGGATTTCCTTAAGCTCATTTAATGTTCTAAGAACGGGTATGTAATTGATACTGATAAAACTCCCTGGCAGTCCGTCATTACCAATAAAAAGCGGGAAGAAGGTTATCCCTACAACTGTCAGGCAGTATATAAAGAACCCATTTATCAATAGCTCTTTCTTTAAATCTAACACTTTTTTCTTTTTAGCTTTCATGATGTAGCTGATAATTTTATATATCAACCAAAGCGGAAGTACGATTATAAAAAGAATTTGCATATCAAAGACTATCATTTGTATCCCTTTCACTTTAGGTTTGATTACCCTACGAACCTTTATTTTCATTGATTATGCCAAATGGAATATGTACTAAAGGTATACCTGTTAACGATTTATCCAGATGGTTCATCTGGTCATCAACATATAAATGTGGTTTTAGTACTTCCAGAACACGCTTTTTCTCAATGCCTCCCATAAAAAACATATCATCTACACTAACATCCCAGCTTTTTAATGTATTTACCGCTCTTTCATGTGCAGGAGCATTTCTGGCAGTTATTATTGCTGTCCTAAGAACCTATTGATAATCAGCATCTTCCTGTTTTCGTTTATTCTCCAATTTTTGAAAGAATGATATTTTCTGAAAAATCTTATGTAGAAGTCCTGGTTGAAGAGGTTCATCAGAATGAATAAGCACTTGTGGAAACGCCCACAACAAGTTTTCTGTCTATTGGATATAGCATCTTATATACCCTCTTTCAAAAATTATACTTATTTCATTACAATGATGATGTTTTAAGTGTAATCAATTAAATCCAGCCTCTTCCATAACCTGTTTACATAAACATCTACATCAATCAATATTAATACATATGAAGTATGTCATCTATATTTTCGCTCTTTTTCAGGTCTCAAAAACCGGTAATTTTTGACCGTTTTGGGGCTCGTTTTTGGTTCTAAAACCACAACATCTTGTGGTCAAACCTTACTTTTTATCCTCCAAACCACAATACGTCATCATTATTATACTCTCCACATGTGCTGTCCATGGAAACATATCCACAGGTTGCACCTGATTAACTGTATATCCGTTCAGGCATAAATATTTCAGATCCCTTGCCAGTGTGGCAGGGTTGCAGGAAACATAAATCATACGCTTTGGACGCATTTGAGTCATGGTTTCAAGAAGAGTTTTATCACAGCCTCTCCTTGGTGGGTCTACAATCACCACATCGGCATTTATCTCCTCTGCATATAACTTTGGTACAACCTCTTCCGCTTTCCCCCGATAAAACGCCGTGTTTGTCAGCCCATTCAGCTCGGCATTGTTGTTGGCATCGCGCACTGCTTCACGGATTATTTCCACACCAATGACCTTTTGGGCTTTTTGTGCAAGAAAAAGAGAGATGGTTCCAATCCCGCAATAGAGATCAAAAACGGTCTCATCTCCCGTCAGGTCAGCATACTCCAGAACTTTCTCATATAATACCTGGGTTTGCCTGGAATTGACCTGATAAAAAGACTGCGGAGAGATATGAAATTTTAGATTCCCTATGTTATCAATCATGGTTTTGACGCCAAAAACAGTCTTCACCTTTCCTGCTGAATCAGGGCTGTTGTCCCTGTTAACATGAACGGATATACTCCGTATTGCAGGGTTCTCCCGGGAAACGCATTGAATCAATGTATCCAGGCGGGGTATTTCGGCATCTGTTACTTCAAGAACGACCATCACATCTCCCGTTTGAGATACACGGGTTATAATATGCCGGAGAAGGCCTTTCCCTGTTTTTTCATTATACACCGGAATTTCAAGTTCCTTCACCTGACGCATAATGGCATTACATGCTCTCATACTGCTTTCATTCTGGATACCACAGTCATCTGCCTGAATAACCCGGTGGCTTTTTCTGGCGTAAAAACCGGCGATAGGGCCATTATCCGCAAAACCTACCGGATATTGTGCTTTGTTGCGGTAATGAAAAGGACTTTCCATACCCATAACCGGATTGACTACAACATTTTGAAGGCCTCCGATACGGGTCAGGCAGTCTGTCACAATCTGATGCTTAAACTGAAGCTGCTTTTCATATGTCATATGCTGCAGACTGCATCCTCCGCAGTATTCATATACCGGACAAAAAGGTTTTTGCCGGTAAGGGCTCTCCTTAAGGCATTCCAGCATTTGAGCGGTTCCATAGCTTTTGTGAAGCTTTGTTATTCTAGCGTTTACGGTCTCTCCTTCAATTGCGTCCTGAACAAATACCGCCATCCCATCCATTCTGCCCACTCCCTGTCCTTCATGTGTCATACCCGTAACATCCAATCGTATGATCTTGTTTCCTTTCATCGTCATCCTTTCGCATGGAGTCAAACAGAATGTCTCCTTGACTTCCCTCAATTTCCGGCAATGTTAACCGTCCGGGTATGTTCATCCCAGTAAACAGTTACGCCAAATACCTCCTGTATAAAGCACATAACTTCTGAATGTGTCGCTCGGAAATACCCATTATTTTGCAGCTTCCTGAACGGAAATATTTATAACCCGTTAAATAGTAATGTCCCGTCGGTTATAAAGGAGATAGGCAGCACTACATTCAATTGCCTTTCCTCCTTTGCTTACAGTTTGACCATAACATCAAGCTTTACTTTTCTTTATCATAACTTATATTGACTACCTAATCAATATATACTCTCACCCATCAAATCTTCCTATTATTTTCGGGTCACTCGGTTAACCTCACACCTGATTTGTTTTGAAAATTACTTTACATAACATATAACACACATACTTCCTGAAGATGATATTAATTTCCTAATGCTCAAGATTCTATCGATTCGATAAAGGATTCCTGAAGAGGCGTTGTCATGAACACTATAAGACCTGTATCCGATTTGCGAAATAATTTTGCGGAGATTTCTAAAGTCTTCATCCCAGCTAATTGTTATAGTCCTTGCCTCAGGAATTATATTGATATTTTGTTGGAGCAATTAAAGAAGTTGAAGAAAAGCATAAAGAAAAAACGCTTTAGAGCTTCCTTCAATCTTAAATATTTGGAAGACGTTTGGAGTTCTTAAGAGAGAAAAACATTCATGCGTTTTCCGTGTTCAGTCCAATAATTAGACTGGGAAAGTTGAGTTATGTATGATAAAATAGAAAAATGCCTGAAATTATTATTAGGGAAGTGATATACATGCCCTTTGACGGAATTGTAACAAAAGCCGTTGCAGATGAATTAAACAGTACCATAGCAGGCGGGCGCATTAATAAAATCTACCAGCCCCAACGGGATACCCTGGTTATACATATCCGTTCGAAAAGCCGGAATGAAAAGCTCCTTTTAAGCTGCAACGCCAATTCCGCAAGAATTCATTTAACAGATATGGAATATGAAAACCCGGCCTCCCCTCCCATGTTTTGCATGCTGTTAAGAAAACACTTATGCGGAGGCACAATATTAAGCATTGAATTCCACAATTACGAAAGAATTTTGGATATTTTTGTTGAAGCCGTTGACGAATTAGGAGACAGAAATGTGAAAAAACTCATTATTGAAATAATGGGGCGTCACAGCAATATTATTCTTCTTAACCCGGGAGGCATAATAATTGATGCAATGAAGCATGTGGATCACGATATAAACCGTGTAAGGGAAATTATGCCCGCAAGACCATATGCAGCGCCTCCTTCCCAAAATAAAACAAGTCCTGCCGAATTGAATATCGAAAATTTTATCTATTCCCTGGATAAGGATGAGCGTCCCATAGCAAAAACACTGTTGTCCGGTATTACCGGTTTCAGTCCGGTTTTATGCCGGGAAATATGTATGCGCGCAGGAGTGGAACCGGATCTTTCTCCAAAGATGCTGGAGCATTCAAAACTTGTTTCTTTGATTACTATTCTGCAGAATATGGCGGATTCATGGAATCACGCTGAATATAACCCCTGTGTTGTAATGGATACCATATCAAACCAGACTGTGGATTTTCATGCTATAAGTCTTACTCAGCACAATTCCGTCAGGTATTTTGAAAGCATAAGCAAGGCGGTTGATTTTTATTTCCGTTCAAGAGAAGCCAAGGAATTCATTAAGAATAAAAGTACAGATCTAATCCGAGTTATACGACAGAATATTGAACGTTGTGAAAAGAAAATTCAAATTCATGTCCAGACAATTGAGGAATCCTCTTCCATGAAAAATTACCGCTTATACGGAGAATTGATTACAGCCAATATACATGCCCTGTCAAAAGGGATGAAACGCTGCTGCCTTCTTAATTATTACGATCCGTGTGAATCCTGCCTGGAAATATCTTTGGACGAAAACCTTACACCTCAGGAAAACGCGCAACGGTATTTCAGAAAGTACAACAAGGCAAAAACCGCACGCACTTTTGCCGAAGAACAATTAAAACTCTCCCGGAAAGAATTAGATTACCTTGAAAATGTCATGTACAATCTTGAGGAAGCCAATACAACCGACAGCATAGAAGAAATCCGTGAAGAGCTTCGCAGTCAGGGTTATGTTCATAAAACCAATAGCAGACGGAAAAAAACGATTAGCTCATCTCCGTACAGTTTTATAACAACAGAGGGATATCAGGTATGGGTAGGTAGGAATAATCTACAAAATGACGAATTGACATTAAAGCACGCAAAATCCGGCGATATGTGGCTTCATACAAAAAATATCCCCGGCTCCCATGTAATTGCCCGCATTCCTGAGCCGATTCCTGATACATCTCTCCTGGAAGCCGCAAACCTTGCCGCATGGTTCAGTAAAGCACGATTTTCCTCAAAGGTTGAAGTAGACTATACCCGTGTGAAGAATGTTAAAAAACCTTCCGGATCAAAACCAGGGATGGTTATTTACGTTCAATACAATACCATTATCGTGGATCCCAAAAACCCCGGCAATATTCAATAAGTGCTTGCGTGTTATGCTTGACAAAATACGGACACTAAAGCGCTTGGTTTCACTTATCCGGCCCTGTATTTTTCGGCCTGAAGGTTGAAAAGATAAGCATATTTCCCCGATTTTTTTAAAAGCTCCTCGTGTGTACCGGTTTCAAGAACACTTCCTTTATCAAGGACAATAATTCTGTCGGCCATAGTCACATTGGATAATCGATGTGAAATGAAAATCGTGCCTCTATCTTTACATAAATCGGCATATTTTTTGAATATTCTGTATTCCGATTCCGGATCAAGGGATGCCGAAGGTTCATCAAGTATTATTATTCCTCCCTCTCTGAAAAATGCGCGCGCTAGCGCTATCTTTTGCCATTCCCCGCCCGACAGCTCTTTTCCATCCATTTCAAATTGCCTTGTAAGGTATGTATCAAGACCCTTTTCAAATCTCTGAACTATATCGTAGGCTTCACTATTCAGACATGCATTGAATATTTTCGGGTCATTATCAATATGCTCTATATCAGCAAGAGAAATATTTTCCCGTATCGTGAAAGCATAATTGGCATAATCCTGGAACAGTACACTGAAGCACTTTCTCAATTTATTCACATCATACTCTCTCGCGTCCCTGCCGTTAAACATTATCGCTCCTTTGTCAGGGTCGTATAACCGCAGAATCAGCTTTATTATCGTTGATTTTCCGGAACCGTTCAAACCGGCGAAAGCTATTTTTTCACCTTCATTTATTTTAAAATTCAACTTATTAAGCACATACTCCCCGGTACCGGGATATTTGAATGAAACATCCACAAATTCTATCCGCAAAGGCATCAAAGGCTCCAGATCACCATTTTGGGCAAGCCTGTTTTCCCATTGCAAAAATACTTTATACTTTTCAAGTTTTATATCATTTTCATACATTTGAGTGAAAAGGTTGATGATTAAACCAATACTTCCGGTCATCTGATTTATTATTCCGCTGTATAAGGTATAATCTCCTATGGTCAATTGACCTAAAAATATTTTATAGCCGATAAAAAGCATCATGCCTGCGACAGACATCTCCGGTATAACAGATAAAAGTGAAATACATTTGCATTTTTTCTTCGAAAGGCTCCGTTTTTCACTGAACCATTTTTGCCACAGGCTATCGTACCGGGATATCATATGATCATGAAAGCTGTATAACCTTACATCCTTTGCAAATATCCTGCCTGTGAGTATGCCAAGAATATACTCCATTTTTCTTTCTTCCGGAGCTCTGCTTCTCTGAAAATGATAAAGCCTTGCCGCAAACCTTCTTCCCACTATAATTGAAGGAATTGCCGTGACTACCAGGATCACGGTAAACAGTACGTTAAGCCTGCTTAGTATGGCAACCGACACGGCAAATTGCACAATGCCTCGTATAAAATCAATCGCAAGCCATGTAAATGTTTGCAGCGCTGCAGAATCTCTTCTGGCATTGGTCAATTCGTCGTAAAACTTTGATGAATCAAAATAGGAAATATCCAATGAAGCTGCCTTTTTCGCTATCTGCAGATTGATATGCCGGCTGATTATGCCCATATGTAAATTGCCGCAGTACTCCTGTATCTGCTGCAGCACTCCCTCCAGGAGTTGTATAATCAGCAATATTCCTATGAATGTTATGAGTTTCCGTGTGCATTCTTCTATACCAATGCTGTTAGTCAGGCATACTATAAAAAGATTTATTATTTCCTTACCGATATAAATTCCGACAAAGGGCGTAAGGGTATTGAAGATGATGATTCCGCTTCGCGCTATCAACAGACCCTTTGAAGCGTTCCATGAAACCGAAAAGGAAAAAACAAATATATTAATAAAGCTTTTTAGTTTAGAATATGCATTTTTTAGAATATCCTTCCGTATCATTGTCATATATACTAACCTTTCAATAGATTATGCTGTAAATATTTTAGTTTTAAAAGCGGTTCAAGATTGTATTTGAATTGCATACAGCACCCCTCGGTATTAACAGGCGCGGCTTCTTCTATAAGGGCATTGCGTGAACACCCCCCCATACATATGGGTGCGATCCTGCAGCTTCTGCATTTGTCATTTTCAACAGGAGAATATTCCATCCACATAGTCATTCTTGAGTTCTGCTCATCAACGCTGCATATGTTGCCATATATTTCACTATCTCTCCCCAATGTATTCAAGCACTTGTGCAATTCTCCCCCCGGACCGACAACAAGATTATTCCCGACAACGGCGGAACAAGCCGACCTGTTCGCCGGAGGGAACAAATCCATTTTAAAGTTCCGTTTAACAGTCAGCTTTGCCAGTTTTCTGTAAACTTCAGAAAATTCGCGGGTAGATAGTGCCCTTCTCTTCACTGTATCACATGAATACCTGTATGCCTCTGTCATGACTATCCCTATTTTTATTTTTCCGGCAACTCCGCAGTCCTCAAAGATATCAAGCAGTCCTTCATATTCTGTTATATTGTCCTTATCAGTATTAAATACAATATTTACATTCATAATATCGCAAATACACCTGATATTCTCAATAATAGTATTAAAAGTGCCTTCCCTGTTTTTTAAATATCTTCTTTCGTTATGAGCCCCGGAACAACCGTCAATTGTTATGCATGCATCTCTTATACCCCTGTCGCATAGTACCAGTGCGGTCTTTTTATCCAACAGATACCCATTTGTTACAATACGCGAGGTATAATCTATCCGCTTTTGGGCGGCAATATCTTTTACCGCATCCGAAATATAATACATTATATCCGGCGCAAGGGTCGGTTCCCCTCCAAACCATGCTATGTTAAGTATGCCTCCGTTTGTAAAGTATCCGTCAATGTACTTTATGATATAATCAGCCGTATGCCTGTCCATATATTTTTTTACGCGGTTTTTATCCTCATAACAATATATGCAGTCAAAATTACAGTCCATAGTAGGAGCAATGGTCATAGTCAACAAGTAGTTCTGCATAAACCTTCTCTGATACTGTCTGTTCTTTAATATGTTAAATTCATCCGTACCATCTTCTATAAAAAAGCCGCCATCATAAAAACACCTGAGTTTCTCCGGCAGCTTCATTTCATTTTCAGCATCAATATGATATTGACCTGCTATATCCAGATCTGTGCAAGCCTTAAGAAACAGTTCGTAAAGCTCTCTGTCAATACATGCAAAAGCGCCTGTAAGAGCATTGTATGCAAGAATTTCTCCGGTTTCCTCTTCAATAAAGAAATTGTACCGAGATGCTTTCATATCCATTCCTCCAATCTATTGGTACAAAGATACCAGTTTTTTCTGGTCTATCGGATTTTCCGCATATTTTTGCTTAAGCTTCAGGTAGATTCTTTCCATTGAGTCATAAACGCAGAATTTAGTGAAAAAACATTTACTGCACTCAAAGCACTCTAATCCTGAACAGTTTCTAAAAATACGCTCAGGTTCTCTCATGTCGGAAATAACTTTATCAACAGTTTGTTCATGATAAAATTTCTTCAATATCCCGGAAATCCAGCTTTCATCATGAACTCCATCTGCACGCGCACCGATGTGATCTCTTATGCATCTGTAATATTCAAAGCTTTTACTGCCGGGTTCCAGTACCATTTCCCGCAGAAAGCTGTCCATTGCCTTGTAAGCTTTCTTATAGTCGCCAATCTTGTAATATGCGGAGCAAATAAATAAGTCTCTCTTGATATTATTCCAGGCAAAGCCGGACCCGAGAGATAAATGCAGTGCCTTGACTATTGAATCAAACGGACTGTAGTCGTTTTCATACATAAAGTCTATAACCTGCTGCAGTTCCGTCCTGTCTGCTTTTTCCAGACCCGACAGCGTACGGGCGGCCTTTCTTCTTCCAGCCAGTCTGTTGATTATCTCATGATTGGAGTCATTCATCTCACTGAAAAAAGGGATAACTACATGAAAACTCGGAAAATCCAGAAAGGATACATCCCTTATAAGGACATCATATCCTTTCTTTTTCACCAAACCCAGCAGGTATGAAAGCATATCCTTGTTGCAGCAGCTTCCGGTGTATTCAAATTCAGAAAACCCGTAGCTGTAATTTTCACTGAAAAACTCAAGCGGATAATATCCTCTACCATCAACAAATATATCCATAACATTTTTGAATGTTTCTGTTTCATTATTCATATACGAAAAATTACTCATCCAATTCAAATTATTTAATTCTTTACCCTGCAGTAATTCCGTCAGGCATCTTTCCAGCGCTATTTCGAATACAGGGTGCGCACCGAATTTAATAAAATAGGATTGTTGCCTTTTACTGAGGATGACCGCTCCGACAACCGGAAATCCCTGTCCAAGCGAACAATCTTTGATAATCACCTTAAAATCCCCTTTATTTTCAAGCCTTTGAATCATGTTGTAGAGAAAAGGGCAGTTTTCAATAATGTATTTGTCAGGAACAGTTGGAGGCGTAATCCTGTCCTTTACAATCCGGTAATTCACATATCTTTCAATGGTCTCGGAAATCCCCTGCACAAGGGCTTCTTCCGCTGTATTTCCGGCGCACATCCCATTTGAACCATACCTTGCCAGAAGCATGATTACCGGTATATGATGTATACTGCCGCCATTTGTATTGAGATAAGGAAGAGCGATAAAGTCCGATATCCCGCTGTAATAATCGGCAGTCTTCCATTTCTCAAGAATCATTCTTTTTTCTTCTTCATCCGCCGCTTCAAAGGTAAATACCTCCAACCATTTTTCACGGTTTTTTAAAATATCGTCTATACCTATATGTTTTTCATCAGGTGCATGAATAAAGCCTTTATATCTTAACGCTTCGCTTCGCATTCCCCTGTGTGATTTCACCACAAGGAGATTTTGAAGCCTTTCCATAAATTCTCCATATGCGCTTGCCATTGCATACTCATAGGAAGTACCTTTGCCATTTGAAAATATATTGGCTCCTATTACAGATAAGTTCAATGAATAATACCCTTCAATGTCCTGCTTCCACTCTTCGGTTGTCAATATATTAAGCTCTGATAATATGTTTCTTATTCTGGTAACTGTCTGCAGCGGATCACAGTCCTTATATCTCATACTAAACATGCTGCCGTTCATTCCTGCACCTCCTTAACAATCTGTGATTAACCTGATGTCAGCCGTTTATGCGCATTTCTTAACATATCCCTTATGGGAAGATGGAACGGACACTTTTCTTCGCAAAGACCGCACTGAATACACTTGGCCGCATTATCCGGAATACTTTGGTAGGTCTTCACAGGCCACGCTTTGCTTTCATATTTGTTGTAGTATTCATCCAGTCTGATGATTAACGGTATGTCTATACGTCTCGGGCAGCATACACAGTACCCGCACCTGTGACAAAACACTTCATTGTGTTCAACTGAAAGGTCAACGGCCTTCAGAATTTCGGCGGTTTCCGAAGCGGAAAACAGCTTAAGCGGGTCTCCGACAGCGGCATTCTGTTCAAGCTCCTTTTCGGTATGTACTCCTGCCAATACCGAAGATACTTCTGAGGACAGAACAAATCGTATAAGCGTATCCGAAATCGCGTCTGCGTATCCGTCCAAAGCCTTCCGAAGCTTGTTATCAGCTTCCAGGAAAGCCCCTCCTCCAAAAGGTTTCATGCCAAGTATTCCGATATTCATATCCATAGCAAGTGGAATGAGTTCAGATAGAGCCTCTCTTTCCACTATATTAAACAGAACCTGCACCACATCAAATTGTCCTGTTTGAATAGCCTTTGCAAGTATAGCAGGCGAATGGCCGGTAATACCGGTATACCGTATCTTACCCTGCTCCCTGGCAAAGCTGAGAGCCTCAAACGCACCGCCGGGGGCAAGTACCGTATCAAGTGCTTCATAACTGTCTATCTGATGAAGCTGATAGATATCAATATAGTCTGTCTGTAAAGCACAGAGGCTGGCATCGATATCCTTCAGGGCTTTTTCCTTATTTCTGTATGGTGTTTTTGTCGCTATATAAAACCGGCGCCGGTTTTTCTGCATAACGAAACCGGTTTTTTCTTCGCTTCCTTTATACGCCCTGCCCACATCAATAAGGTTTATGCCCAATTCGCCCGCACGCATTATTATCCGGACAGCCTGCACATTCGACAAAACAGAAAACTGCAGCCCTCCGAGCCCGATAACCGATACATCCAGATTTGTACGCCCAAGCTTCCTATACTGCATTGATATTACTCCTTTGCCTGTAAGTTAAATTCATAATATCCCTGATGTTGAATTTAAGCGGCGAACACCGTATGCCATCCCGCAAATGCTTATCAACGGCTACATCAATAAAAGGACAGCCTTCTCCCCCCATGCATATTGGCAATATGGCGCACTCACAGCATTCTTTTCTCGCGAAAGGACTCCATGTGTCCCATTTGGTATAATTCACGCAATTTTCTATGGAATTTTTCATATCCAGAAGGTTCCCCAGGCACTCCCGCTTGTCCCCTATGATCAAAAAGCATCTGTATATATCTCCCTCTGAAGAGATTCCAAAACTACTGTTTGCGGTACAGGGAGAAGCGGCAAAACTAGGCGCCGGTACGGATTTTGTAGCATAACCTCTTT
Organism: uncultured Oscillospiraceae bacterium; assembly: GCA_964610205.1. GTDB lineage: Bacteria > Bacillota > Clostridia > DSM-8532 > DSM-8532 > CAZSVI01. The sequence goes on along the minus strand of CAZSVI010000040.1, from coordinate 14,396 downwards.
CCTCTATCAGCGGAAATAGTTCTGAAAGCTTTTGCGCGTATTCTATCTTGTTTAAACCGTGGGCTTTCACAAAGTCGGTGCATAGAGTGGTATACGGCATTACCTGTGCCAGCTCGACCGTAACGGATTTTGGCAGTTTATAACGGTCAAAAGCATCCAGCATGAGGGAAATATTTTCCGGGTTCGCATTGGTCCGGTCGAGATTGACCCTGATAGCAGCATCCATGATATCCGATACATCTTTAACATTTTTCATAATAACATCGAAGGTTCCTTTGCCATTAACAAGAGGCCTTCTTTCATCGTGAACCTTACCGAAACCATCGATCACAAACTGGGCGATTTTAACATTATGTTCAATAAAATCCTTAGCCATTGTTTTGTCCAGTAAATAACCATTTGTAAAAATTGACGAACCATAGTTCATGCCATACTTATCGCTTATTTCCATAAATCTGCGAGACAGGTTAATGATGATTTGAGGCGCAAGCGTCGGCTCCCCGCCTGTCCAGATGATGTTTAAATACTTCCGGTTCAAAGCTCTTTCTTTAACAAATTCCACTAGTGCATCCTGAACCTCTTCTGTCATATATGATGTACTGTTGTCAGCATAGTAACAATATTGGCAGGAAAAATTGCAGCTGCTGGTCGGAACAATTTCAAGCTTCAAGATGGACAGAGAGGATTTTGCCGCATCAAATCGCCTTTTCAAATAATCAAGCTCGTCGGCTGTATCTTCAACAATCAGTCCGCCCTTCTTGATCTGTCTGACAAAATCAGATGTCAGTGGATCAGACTCGTGTTCGGCAAATCCCGTATCCAAAAGCCTGTTATATGTAATATAATTATCACGATCCATCTTTACAAGCGTGCCCCATAAACTGTTAAATACCAGTACCGACCCGTCATCCTGCTCTGAGAATATATTATATATTGAAGACTTCAAAAAGACTCCCCCCCCTTTCCACTTACCATGCGTTTTTCGCCATTAATTGCTGTCTGTAAAGAATTTTGAGCAAATCATCCATTACATATTTTGCCGGGAAACAAGAGTCCATGGAGTTTAGTATTTCATCTTTAACAATGGATTTTCTGGGACAGCCTCCCATGCAAAGCGGCAAAATATTGCAGCTGCAGCACTCTTCATTCTTAAAAACATCCCATGCAAGCCACTTCAAAGAACCATCAGTCAGAGGCACAGGTTCTCCTATTTTACCGATGCATTCGGTAGGGCTTCCGATCAAGTCCCAACACTTGTACATTTTACCGTCCGGGCCTATGAGAAAACCATTTCTCGATATTGATGCACAGTTCAGCGCATGACTTCTTGGTATGACCCTGGCATTTATTCCTCTTTTAATTATCGTTTCAATAAACTTAACATATACTTTTGAAAATTCCTCCGGAGTAAGCATTGCTTCTTTTACTTCATCACATGAATATTCCCGGGCTTCAAGTTCCGCAACCGACACCGCTACTCTGTTGATTACCCCATATTCCTCAAGCTTATCCAGCAGGGGCACAAATGAATCCAGATTGTTTCTTCCGACATTTACTCTTATGACTATCATGAAATCTTTCTCTATTTCCTGTATATTTTTAAGTATGGTATCAAAGGTTCCGCTGCCGTCTTTATGACATCTTACCTGGTCATGGTACTCCGGCGCTCCGTCCAGTGTTATCTGTGCGCCTTCAATCTTGCATTTTTTCAGGTTGGTCACCACTTCCTGGTTCAACAGATAGCCGTTAGTTACAATGGTAGATGAATAAATTGATTTCTTTTTTTCGGCTATTTTGATAAATTCCTCTGAAAGCCTGTAAATAGTTTCAAGACCCATCAGCGGTTCACCACCGAACCATGTGACTACGAGGCCGCTATCCGGCTTCAGGTGCTTGTCCACATATTTAATGATGGTATCTTCCACTTCCCGGCTCATGTAATCAGGCTTTTTATAATTCTCATAACAGTATATACAATTGAAATTACAGTCTGATGTGGGAGCTATGGTGATATCAAGCAGATTATTTTCAGGAAACCTTCTGAATAGCTGGTTTACTCTAAGAAGATCAACTTCATTCAATTCATTGTTCACTATAAAGCCTCCCCTCTTAAAATCGGCTATAGCAGCAGAAATAAGCGGATCGGATTCGTCCAGTGTTTTCTCACTATCCTGTGATGTGATTTTCAGATACATATCATATGAATCCCTGTCGAGTTTGACAAAGGCATGTGATAAGCTGTTATATAGCAGCATATCATTTTCATAGTCCGCTAAACTATTAAATTGTGAAGCTTTCATAAAATAAATACCTCCTTAAAATTTATAATGTCTTACAGAATTAATTTTAAAGTGGGAATCAGAGTAATTGTTTTTAACTAATAACTATTAAACAAACCGCATTTTGCAGAATGAAACATTTACCCTGTTATGCACAAGGATAATATGCCGACATACTGCAATAACAAGGCATCCATTTCGGACATGATGGACAATACATCCAGCAGGACAAAGGTGCAACTTCTTTAGATTCCTGATCTACTTTTTCCGGTTCAATAATCCACTCCATATATACACCCCCTTTTATGTATAATTTAAATAAAATTAAACAGGTTTATACTCTGATTCCCAAAATTTATAGTTAAATCAATGCGTTCTGACAGCCAGGCTTAAATATTTTGAATTTTCTCTGAACATCAACTTCCTGTCTATAAACTCCCTTAATACTGCTTCTATGGTATCCTTGCCGATATTTTTCGGGCACTTTTCATTCAAATATCTGAAAATATCGGAAAACGACCGTGTTTCGTCACAGTATATATATAACTCTTTCTCTATTCCGGTAAGTGAATATTTTCGCCTGCTTTCAGTCCTTTCTCCATAAATGCCAGGCCTTGTGTCAATTATTTCAATATGTTCTCCATTCACCGTATATTCACACTTCGACATGTTTTCATGAAATACTTTTCTCCATTTTTGATAAGTATTAATAAGTCGGTTTACATATTGTCCGATATTTTCAATGGAATTTTCATAATCATACTCAAAGGTATAGGCAATGTTGTTCAGATTTATTCTTTTATCGGGATATATGTATTCATAAAGGACGGCGGGCCTGATATTTTTGATGCCGTATTTTTCGGGCTGGCAGTGATATGGGCTGAATCTATCAAGAGAAATCCTTACAACGGATCCGGGAGGTGTAAGGTGGCTGATCGAGGGAATGGTATTAATCATTTGACTGTAACAGGCGGGATCTTCTCCGGGAATTCCATAAAGCAGGTTCCAGGACACATATATCCCTGTTTCCCGGCAAAGCTTCAGCAACTGTATATTTTGAATGGCAGTAACGCCTTTATGCATCAGTTTCAGCAATTCGTTGTTAAGGCTTTCTATACCAGCGAGAACTGTTTTAATCCCCGACTCATACAATAGTTTAAGCTGATGCCTGTTAAGGAACGGCTTAACATCGTGGTATATATCCAGACCGAGATTTCTGCGGGCCATATCGGGTATCAGATCATTGAAGAAATCCATATTAAGAATGCTGTCCGCCGCATAAAAGTCTTTGATATGATATCTGTCCCTCTGTGCAAGAATTTCTTCCAGGACCTTCTTTGAAGACTTAGAGCGGTACCTTGGCATTCCATTGTTAACTGCGCAGAATGTGCATGGATCTTTTTCGCACCACCAACAGCCCCTTGTGCTTTCATAAGGTATAACCGTATTATTCACAATTTCAGTCAGACCGCTGTTTTGCAATTCTTCAAAATACTCTGAATAATCAGGAATGGGCAGGCTGTCCAGATCCTCCAGCAATTCGCCCGGCTTGTTAATGGAAATACTGTCATTACATCGCATTAATACGCCGGGTATGTTTTCAAAAAACTGATTGTTTATGATATTTACCGCTAAATCGGTAAAGGATTTCTCACCTTCTCCATCAATCACATAATCAATCCATTCAAAACGCCGGATTATCTCTTCTCCCATCTTATCAAACACATTCGGCCCGCCAAAAACAATTTTTATATGCGGAAACCGTTTCTTCAGCTTGTATGCAAGGGCAAGAGAAGACAGCTGTCCTCCGACTTTGCATGAAAACCCCGCTATATTAATGTTTTCCCAGGGTATAGTATTTAAGCAATCATCGATAAAAAGCGGAACAGAATCATTAATTATCGTATCCAGTTCACTTTTCATACAAATCAACTGATCCATTAATAAGCGATAGTTGTCTCCTTTTGAACAAATGCCTTCGATAAGACTGGAAAAACCCATATTTTTTTGTTCAACCGAAAGCTCACCGAATAGGAATTGCCCAAAAATCCATTCTCCTATATGAAAAAGGTTTCTGGATATTATATTATAAACATCAGGATTGACGTATTTCAGAAAGCGAAGATTGAGATAATATACCTTCGATGATATACCTTTGCTTTCAAGAATCTTTTTTAACAGCCCGAGAGATAATGTCGCTCTGTCTGTTACCCCCCAGGGCATTTGTAGTAAGGCTACCTGTTTCATATATTAACACCGCCGTTAAAGTTTATAAGGTTACCGTACTATTTTTTATTCTATGCAGCATTTATTGATTATTTTGAATGATCCATATTAATTTAAATACCAGTACTTATTAGAAGTATAGCAACGCCCTACAGGGTTATGCAGTGAAGATTCTCCTGCTGTGCATAACTTAATAATTTCTGAACAGTTATTTTCATTTCAAATAGAATGGACTTTTGTAACACCGGAGTAACTCGAAGTGTAGACTCTATTTTCTTCCATGTTTTATAGATTTTTGTTTCTATTAATTATGAGTATAACATTTTACTCCCAGAAAGTAATATACCATAAATTTACGCTTATTGTAAATTTATTTCCCGGAATATAGAGGACTTTAGTACCATTATCAACGCATGTTGCGGGAGTTTAAAAGAATTTAAATTGTCGCAACATGTAAATATATTTCCCAAAAAAACAAACATCATAAAATACTCCGACATATAGAAAAGAGGCCTTGAGAAAGGCCTCTTTTCAGGTTTCATTATTCAGGTATTATCCTTCAATTTACAGATGCTTATTCAGCATATTAGCAAGATCCGCCTTGCTTCTGGCTCCTACAACATTTTCTGCAATTTTGCCATTTTTAAAAACCATCAATGTGGGGATACTCATTACCCTGTAGCTTTGAGCAAGCTCATTCTGCTCATCCACATTAATCTTACCAACCTTTGCCTTTCCGTTATATTCAGACGCAATCTCATCGACAACAGGTGCAACCATCCTGCACGGGCCGCACCACGCAGCCCAGAAATCCACCAATACGGGCTTATCTGATTGAAGCACCTCTTTTTCAAAATTATCCTTTGTTAAGGTTAATACTATTTCACTCATAACCGTCTCTCTCCTTTCATGTTACTTTTTATATCATCCCGTCAGGGGATATCAGCTTTTTGAAAATTTACTGAGGATTGATACTATTTCATCTATTTTATTTTCCCTCTTATCCATATTTTCTACAGCATCCTTTAAACAATTCTTAATCTGATTTTCCAGTAGTATGTTAATGCTTTTTCTGACTAAACCCTGTACGGCCAATAATTGTGTCAGAACTTCGGTACAATATTTCTCTTCCTCTGTCATTACAAGTACGGCATCTAACTGACCTCGTGCGGTCTTTAAAGTATTTATGAGTTTATTCTTAAATTCCTTTTCCTGCATTGAGTGCCTCCTGAAACCACAAGCCCTTTGTTTGCCCCCCCTCCCCCTGGGTACGGGGATATCCGTTACCATTATATGCATTATAATTTCATTTGTCAACAAAAAAAATACTTAAGAATGACCAAAATAATGAATTCACATTTTTTAAGCGGTTATTTTCCGTTAGTACGTTGTTATCGTCAGTTGCAATAAAGCAATTATTGCGCCTGCTGCTGACAGAAAATCCCTCGCTTAAAAAACGGGTTTTATTATTCGCTCATTCCTAAAAAAAGAGCAGGATTATATAATTTGAACCATAGGTAACTTTATTTGTATGTGGTTTAATATGACTGGATTACCCTGTCAGCGTCAGGGCGTTTTGACAAGCAACCTGCAAAGTAACGCTTTGATGGCTTCATTTTTTGTCTCTATGTTTTTTTCGCCATTGTTATGAACCACTGCGCTTGTACCGAAAAGCAGGAAATCGGTCAATAAACCTATATCTGTTTTTGGCGGTGAAATTTCACCGCGCCGTATATATTCATGAATCAGTTTGCAAAAAACCGGCCTTAACGATATGAGCGTGTTTTGATGAAGCATTATCAATACATGCGTATTAGCTGCTCCTTGATTCATGTTTGCGTACTCGTCCAAAGAGCTTTCCAAATCCGAGAGAATATGCTCCAACAAATCCCATAAAGATAATCCGTTTCCTTCACATATAATTTTCTCGATTTTTCTGACGTACGCAATATTGTATTGTTCCAATACCGCTTTAAAAATATCCTCCTTAGAGGCAAAATAATGATAAAACATACCGATTTCGCCATTCGCCTCTCCTACGATTGAACGAATAGAAGTTTTTTCATAGCCATGGTGTATAAACTGTCGAAATGCTATCTCGACTAATTCCTGTTTTCTTAATTCAGGCTGCATTCGTGCCATTGCTCTCTTATCCTCCCTATGATATTTTCATGTATAATACATGCTCTTTATTGTAGCTGCGTATTCCCTTTCTGATTAACATAGGCATTACAAGATATCGATATAATGTATTACCCGGATGCAGCCACTTTCCATGATAAATTGAAGGCATAACCGGTGCCTTGCAAGTCGTTCCAGACGTAATGGCAGATATTTCATATCCCTCATTACTGTCCATTTTTACCCTCATCTCCCCATCTGCATCTGTAATCAAAGAACCACCCATTAACCGGAAGTTTTCATTAAAGCTTTTCACACCGAAGCCTCCCATAATTTCAGGGAACGAACCGACAGCATTAACATAAATCGTTGGTACCCTCAAATATTTAGAGTAAGTACCAGCAACAATATATGGCTGCTGTTCAAAAAGCGTAATATCCTTTTCAGTTATTCGAACGGAGGTTTTAAAGGGAGCGGGACTAGCATGCGGCATCAACATAAAGTCTATGTTTGCATCTTTCATTCTATTAAGCCTCTCAACAAAATGGTTGTCAGCACATATACCAATTCCAATCCTTCCAATATCCGTGTCAATATATATGTCTCCTCTGCCACGCTTGAAACAGTATGATTCTGCATCTTCCTTACGGATAATACCGCATATTCTTCCCTTTGGGCTGCTTAATAAATATGAATTATAAAAATCTTTACCCTCTGTCTCAATGAATCCCGCTCCTATATAGATTCCCAATTGTGCAGATAGTTCGCAAGCCCATTGCGCAGTCTTTCCGTCTGCCGGTTCGGCAAACTGCCAAATTGACTGATTAGGAATATACCCGCAGCCGGAAAGCTCAGGCAGTACCGCTAGCTTAATTCCTTGAGCTGCCGCTTGCGTAATCATGGAAGATGCCGTATTGTATCCCGACGCCTGTTCATCGTAATAATTTTTCAGCTGTACCATGGCAATTTTAACAGTTCTCATATTCAGTTCCCCCTTACAGAACAATGTTCTTTAATTATAATTAAAGAACATTGTTCTGTCAAGCTTGACTTTTCGAGCGGACTCCTAGTCTGTTAGCCGGGACATACTGATATGAAGAAAGACATTATCATGATGATAATGCCTCTTCATCGCTTTTCCGTATCGGTTTTGGGTATGGTTCTACAAGTTTCCCTATTAAACCGCGTCGTTCCTGCCCGTAATATTATTGAATAATTTCAACCACTACCCGTTTATTACTGCGTACTGCAGCCGCTTTCATTACTGTACGGATAGCCTTTGCGATACGTCCTTGTTTTCCAATAACCTTACCCATATCTTCATTGGCAACCTTTAACTCCAGAATAAGGGATTTTTCACCCTCTATCTCATTAACAGAAACCTCATCGGGATTATCAACAAGTAGTCGGGCTATGTTTTCCAATAGTTCTTTCATGACTAAACCTCCATTTTATTCGGAAATACCGGAAATCTTAAGGAGTTTTTTCACCGTATCTGTTGGTTGTACACCTTTTTTAAGCCAATCCTTTGCCTTTTCCTCATCAATTTTTATTTCTGATGGTTCTGTCAGGGGATTGTATGTTCCTACCTGATCAATAAACTTACCGTCACGCGGAGACCTTGCATCTGCGACAACAATTCTGTAAAAGGGTTTTTTCTTGGCGCCTATTCTCTTCAGCCTCATTTTAACTGCCATGTCTTTTCACCACCTTCCTAATGGCTTTTATCATTTTAAAAAGGCAATTTGAAACCTCCCATTCCCTTCATTGATTTAGGATTAGAGAACGTCTTCATCATTTTTTTTATGGATTCAAACTGCTTCAAAATTTGATTTACCTGCTGTACCGATGTCCCGCTGCCCTTTGCAATGCGCTGCCTCCGGCTTGCATTTATTATGGACGGGTTACTGCGCTCCTGTTTGGTCATTGATTGTATAATTGCTTCAACATATTTTGTTTGCTTATCGTCCAACTGTACATCCTTCATCATTTTATTGTTTAAGCCCGGTATCATCCCAATAAATTGACTCATTGGACCCATTTTTTTTAATTGCTGCAACTGATCAAGAAAATCATCAAGTGTGAACTGCTGTGTCCGCAGCTTTTTCTCCAATTCAAAAGCCTTTTTTTCGTCAAAAACCGCCTGGGCTTTTTCAATAAGGCTTAATACATCTCCCATTCCAAGAATCCTGGAAGCCATTCGTTCAGGATAAAAGGGTTCCAAATCATTAAGTTTTTCGCCGATACCCGCAAATTTAACAGGTTTGCCTGTAACAGCTTTTGTTGAAAGAGCTGCGCCTCCGCGTGTATCACCGTCCAGTTTTGTCAGGATAATTCCGTGTATTCCAATCTTTTCATTAAAATTGGCCGCAACATTCACAGCATCCTGGCCTGTCATTGAATCAACAACCAGCAGAATCTCCTGAGGTTTTACATTATTCCTGATGTCTAAGAGTTCCTGCATCAATGCTTCATCAATATGCAGCCGGCCCGCTGTGTCAATAATGACTACATCAAGCTGCATGGACTTTGCGTGGGCTATTGCCTTTATTGCTGTTTCAACCGGATTGGTATTAATTCCAAGTTCAAACACGGGAACATCCAATTGTTTACCCAGAACCTGAAGCTGTTTTATGGCCGCAGGACGATAAACGTCGCAACCGACCAGCAGTGGCTTCTTTCCCTGCTTTCTCAGATAATTGGCAAGCTTTCCCGAGGCTGTCGTTTTTCCGGCGCCCTGCAGACCAACCATCATATAAACCGTTGGCGGAGAAGAAGAAAATGTAATCTTTTCAACTGTTGAACCCATCAACGAAATTAACTCTTCATGAACAATCTTGACAACCTGCTGACCGGGAGTAAGGCTATCCAGTACATCCTGTCCGACGGCTCTCTGTGAAACCTTTTCAATAAAATCCTTAACCACTTTAAAGTTAACATCAGCCTCCAGCAATGCCATTTTCACTTCACGCATCATTGCTTTTACATCTTTTTCAGTAACCCTGCCAACCCCTTTTATTTTTTTCATAACGCCTTGCAGCTTTTCGGATAAACCTTCAAATACCATGTTTACCTCCGGTATTAAAGCTCTTTTATTATTCTTTCCAGTTCCTTTATGCAGTAACTTATTCGTTTCTTTTCATCTTCCTTGATAATTCCGGCCCTGGCTTCCTGTAAATTCATTAAAACCTGGCGAAGCACTTCCATCTGTTTCATAAATCTTTCTGCAAGACCAAGCTTATCCTCATAATGTTTCAGGGTTTCCTTCCCTTTTTTAACGCCATCATATACACCCTGGCGGCTAATCCTGAGTTGTCCGGCAATTTCACCCAGAGAATAATCGGCATTGTAATGCAAATCAAGTATCTCAAATTGTCTGGGCGTAAGCAGTTGCCCGTAAAAATCCAGCAATATGGCGATTTCAGTACATTCTTCCATTAAACCACCTGTCAAGTAATAGTGCTTTACGCTTTTCAATTATACGGCACAAACAAAACGATGTCAAGCAATTCGAAGCAAAACCGGTTACAGTTTAGGATACTTATATCATTTATTTTAGGATCCTTATATCATTTATTATTGAGCGTAATATAAATAATTTGTGGACGTGCGAAAAAGCGGACAGGAGGAGTAATTGTTCCTATACCGTTGGTTACATAAATTGAGGTATTACCCTTTTGAACCAGTCCCGTGCGGTAACGCTGTCCGAATGAAGACGATACTATCGGTGCCCATAGCCCAAAAAGAGTAACCTGTCCCCCATGTGTATGTCCCGCTAATATCCAGTCTACCCTATCAAGAGGCTGCCCTTCGGCAACATCCGGATTATGCGATACAACCAGTACAAAATTGCGTTCATCAGCATCCTTCACAGTTGCCTGCATGTCAGGCCGGCCTTCCATAAGATCATCCACTCCACCCAAAAAGAACTGCTCTTCGCCCTTATTAATCCATACCCCGGTATTTCGAAGCAATTGAATTCTATTATTATCCATTTCCTGAATTGTTAATTCCTCACCCATCCGGTAATCGTGATTCCCTATAACGGCATAGGTACCGAAGTTTGCCGTCAGTTTCCCCAGTGCCTTAAAGCAGGAATATACATGCCTCACATCATCCCGATGCACATAATCGCCGCCCAATAAAACCATATCCGGTTTCAGGGCATTAGTCTTAATAACAAGCCTTTCCAGTCTTTTAGTTGAAAAATATGGACCATGATGGATATCAGCCATAAAAGCAATGGTAAACCCGTTGAATTCTTCCGGAATGTCCGGATGCATTATATCAATACGTTTAACCTGTATCCAGAATGGCTCAATAAAAGAATAAGCGAATACAAGCAAAATAATAACAGCAATAATAAAAACAATACGTTTCAATGCGGGTTTTCTCACATTAACCTCCATTAAATGGTGTTACGTCTTAAAGACATAATAGCTTGTTACAACGGGTACAACCTGTTCTTTTGTTTTTATCAATACGGCATTAATCAATTCCCGCACTTTCAAGAAAAGAAAATACAATATGCTCATACTTCCCTGGATTAACCCTCATGGAATGAGCATGAGCGGCTCCGCCGGCCAGATAAATCTCCTTATATCCCTTTTTTACTTCAAACATTTCTTTGCACATATCTGTCAGTACATAGGTATCGGCATCACCATGAATAAAAAGAACGGGATTTGCTATCTTTTTTACATCCTCAAGAGGATTTACATCCTTAATCCTGAATTTTCCCCTCATTTTTATAAAAAAATCCGCTATCAGCATAAATGGAAACCGGGGCAGATGAAAATCCCTTTTCAACAGGTATATCAACTGTTCCCATAGGCTTGAATAAGAGCAATCGGCGATATAAAAATCCGCTGCGTCCTCCACACCGGCATATTGCAATATTGCTGCCGCTCCCATGGATTCCCCGTGAATTCCTATTATAGAATTGCCACCTGTCCTCTTCTTTATGTATTCCACAACGGTTTTTAAATCGTATTTTTCATAATAGCCATACCCGGTTACTTTTCCTTCGCTTTCGCCATGACGCGGCTGATCATATAGAAATACATTCCAGTTTCTGTTATGAAACATTCTGGCATATTTGACCGAACCCAAGTGAGATGATGTAACCCCATGACAGAAAACAATTGTTTTCTGTCCATCGTCTTTTGACGGTATGAAAAAACCGTACAGCTTATAACCAAAGGAAGAATCTATATAAACCCTTTCTTTTTTCAATAACTCAAACCAGTTCAAATCAAATCCCTTGAACTCAGATTCATATTCAATAATTCTCTCTCTGCTTTTTGTCGGGATGTAAAGTACTTTATTGGAAAAGAAATATCCGGATGCCGCAAGAAAAATTAAAAAAACAAATAGGGCCAGCAAAATGTATAAAAGCACCGTCAGATACCTCCTTTATGCCATCACAGCATATTGTCTGATATATTTTTGGTATATAAAAAACCGTTCATTATATTTTAGAACGGTTTTGGCGTGCCTGAAGGGATTCGAACCCCTGACCCACGGCTTAGAAGGCCGTTGCTCTATCCTGCTGAGCTACAGGCACAAAATGGAGCGGGTGAAGGGAATCGAACCCTCACGGCCAGCTTGGAAGGCTGGAATTCTACCATTGAACTACACCCGCACAGTGTCTGCTGTCTCAGCGACTTTTTTATTATACCGAGCACAATGGCTTTTGTCAATAGGGGAAAAAGAGCGGTTTCTGTCAAGCAAGGACGGCAATTTTTTTTGGTAATCAAAATCATCTTTTTTACTTGACACTTTGAATCCGTATTTTTTTGTGTTTCCACTAAAGGTACCGAAAGCCGTAATGAATCATGTTTCCATATTTCACAATATGGTGATATAATAAAGCTATGAATTTGAGCAATTGGACAAGGGAGTGTTCGAATGAAAAATTATCAGCTGTATCCGGTGAGGCAAATAGAAAACCTAAAGGATATGCTCAAGCAAAGCATTTCTTTATTCGGAGATCGTGCAGCTTTTTGGAAAAAGGATATACGGGGTGAAATTCATCCCATAACCTATAACACCTTCTATCATAACATCAATGCACTGGGAACGGCGCTGACAAGCATGGGTCTTAAGGGTGCCAATATCGCTGTATTGGGTGAAAATCGTTACGAGTGGTGTGTAACGTATTTGGCCGTTGTAAATGGAGTAGGTACGATTGTGCCACTGGACAGGGAACTTCCCATCCATGATATATGGAATCTGCTTGAACAATCCCAAACAGCCGCTGTCGTTTTTTCAGGAAAATATCTGAGCGCCATCATGGAAAATTGGAATAAGGTTCCTTCAGTAAAGCACTGGATTTGCATGGATGACCCGATAGAAGCACCGGTTCAATCCTTTTCTGATTTAATGGCAGATGGACGGAAAATGATAGCTTCAGGTGTACATGATTACGAAAAGGCGGAAATCAATGCCGACAATCCGCTCATTCTATTATTTACATCCGGTACCACCGGTTTTGCGAAAGGTGTTGTATTGAACCACAGAAACATCTGTACCGTAATCACAGGTGTATCCTCCACTGTAAAAGTGGAGCCTTCGGACAAGGTATTATCCATTCTCCCTCTTCATCATACGTATGAGTGTACTTTGGGTTTCCTGACGATTCTATATAATGGTGCTTCCATTGCCTTCAGCGAGGGCCTGAAGCATGTGGCAAGGAACATGAAAGAATTCAGCCCTACCATTCTGGTTACAGTACCTCTGCTTTTGGAAAATGTGTACCGCAAAGTATGGAGTCAGACCGAAAAGCAAAGGGGAATGAAATTGAAACTTATGGCTGGACAATGCATCAGCGGATTTTTGTATTCCGTTTTGGGTATAGACATAAGACGGAAGCTGTTTGCTCAGATTCATGAAAATGTTGGCGGAAAACTGCGTTTGTTCATAACGGGAGCTGCCGCCATCGATCCAAAGATATCAAAGGGCTTTAGAAAATGGGGCTTCTCCGTGCTTCAAGGTTATGGGTTAACCGAATGCGCACCCCTGGTAACGGGAAACTGCGATTTTGCATTTAAGGACAGTTCTGCGGGAATACCTATCCCTGGTGTTGAAGTTAAAATCAAAAACCCAGACAGAAAAGGGATCGGAGAAATCCTTGTCCGCGGCCTAAATGTGATGCAGGGTTATTTCAACAACCTTGCGGAAACCAACCGGGTAATCGTGGAGGGATGGTTTCACACGGGTGATCTGGGGCGTATCGGCAGAGAAGGATTTTTATATATTACTGGCCGTTGTAAAAATGTAATTGTCACGAAAAACGGCAAGAACATTTTTCCCGAGGAACTGGAAAATTACATCAAAGACAGCCCCTACGTCGGTGAATGTATCGTTTATGGAGAGCTTGACGAGACTTCAGGTGAAACGCAGGTCAAGGCACAGATTTTCCCCGACCTGGATGCAATCAGGGAAAAGCTGAAAAACATCAACATAAGTATCGATACCGAAGAAATCCGGAACCTGATACAGGACGTAATTAAAAATGTAAACCGTAAAATTCCGCTGTATAAGCATATCCGCGATATTATCATCCGGGACAGGGAATTTGAGAAAACCACAAGCCGGAAAATCAAACGGTATACACAACAGTTAACCATGCAAATGAAAAACGATTCCGTATAGGCTTTCGAGAAGGTACGATCCAGGTCATAATGCCTTACCTATAATTCCTGGATTATCTCTCATACCGCGGCAAAGCCGCAAGAATTCAGAACCCAGAATTCAGTATTCAGAATT
>CAZSVI010000039.1:0-27960 GCA_964610205.1 uncultured Oscillospiraceae bacterium | reverse complement strand
GCCGGCCATTTTGTAAAAATGGTCCATAACGGTATTGAATACGGCGACATGCAATTAATTTGTGAAGCGTACCATGTTATGAAGGATTTATTAAATATGTCCGCCGGTGAAATGCATGAAGTATTTAAGGAATGGAATGAAGGAGAACTCAGCAGCTATCTTATTGAAATCACCCGGGATATTCTGGCATACAATGATGAGGATGGCGAGCCTATTGTTGACAAGATTCTGGATACCGCCGGTCAGAAAGGAACCGGTAAATGGACAGGAATTGCGGCACAGGATGAGGGTGTTCCGCTTACCTTGATCGGAGAAGCGGTTTTCTCGCGCTGCCTGTCCGCAATGAAAGATGAAAGGGTGAATGCGTCAAACGTGCTTTCAGGGCCTGTTCCAAAGTTCGAAGGGGACAGAAGGGCTATGATTGAAGATATCCGTAAAGCCCTGTATGCTTCAAAAATTGTATCCTATGCCCAGGGTTATACGTTAATGAGAGCCGCCGCTAAAACGTACGGCTGGAATCTGAATTATGGGGGAATTGCTCTTATGTGGAGAGGCGGATGTATTATCCGGTCAACCTTCCTGGGTAAAATAAAGGAGGCTTACGGCAATAACCCTGAATTAACAAATCTGCTGCTGGATCCTTTCTTTAAGGAAAAAGTGGAAAGTGCACAGGAAAGCTGGAGAAAAGTAACAGCCACAGCTCTTTTCAATGGAATTCCGGTACCGGCTTTCACAACAGCCCTGTGCTATTTTGACGGATTCAGAAATGCCAGGCTGCCGGCCAATCTTCTGCAGGCACAGCGGGATTACTTCGGCGCCCATACTTATGAGCGGATTGACAGGCCAAGAGGCGAGTTTTTCCACACAAACTGGACAGGTTCGGGAGGCAATACATCGGCCACCACATACACAGTTTAGGGAAGACAGGGAGACGTTTTGTCATTAACTAACCGGTTGTATCGGTTGAAAAAGCCTAAAAGCTGTATGAAGGTAATTGTGTTCTTTAACGCAGCGATAGATGCCGGAAGAGAATAATTCAGCTTCAATATTGAACCGGCATCAACGGGTTTACGTGGGACATATTCATTTTAAAAATGTACTTTGTTATTTGTAAAGGATGAATGTTATGAAGGATATAGTTAGACTTGCCGCCGGCAAGGATGGAATTACAGATGGGGAAATCCGGCTTGTACTGGATCAGATGTTCCAGGAAAAGGGACCCGTAAAAAAGATACTTCTTCTTCCGCCGGATTTTACAAGGATGCATTCCGGAGCGGGGAAAATTACAGCGATGATTTATTCAAAATTAAAAGATACCGCTCAGGTTGATGTCATGCCTGCACTGGGAACGCATGAGCCTATGACGAAAGAAGAAGCGGAGGTTTTTTTTGAAGGAGTGGTTCCCTATGAGCGTATTATCCCTCACAGATGGCGGGAGGATATTATTTCTTTGGGAGAAGTTCCTGAGGATTTTGTTGAAGAAGTATCAGAAGGCCTAATCAAAGAGGCGGTTCCGGTTGAAATCAACAAGCGTCTGCTGGACGAAACCTACGATTTAATTCTGTCAATCGGGCAGGTTGTCCCCCATGAAGTGGTTGGCATGGCCAATTACTCAAAAAATATACTTGTCGGATGCGGCGGAAAAGACACCATTAATAAAAGTCACATGCTGGGGGCCGTATTTGGAATGGAGCGGTTGATGGGAAAAGATCACTCACCTGTCAGAAAGGTGTTTGATTATGCTCAGAAAAATTTTCTGGATAAACTCCCCATCGCTTATATTTTAACTGTTACCACCGTAGCCGGGGAGAAAGTCAGAATAGAAGGAATCTATGCCGGAAACAGCCGCAAAATATTTGAAGATGCGGTAGATTCAAGCAGAAAAAAGAACCTCAACTGGATGGACAAACCAATTAAAAAAGCCGTGGTTTATTTAGACCCCAGGGAATTTAAAAGCACCTGGCTTGGGAACAAGTCTATTTACAGAACACGGATGGCTATGGCGGATGGCGGAGAACTGATTGTTTTGGCTCCCGGAGTAAGGAAATTCGGGGAAGATGAGACAATTGACAGATTGATCCGAAAGTATGGCTATAAAGGCCGGGAATATGTTTTAAAACAGTTTCAGGAAAATTCGGATCTGCGGGAAAATCCTTCGGCGGCAGCACATCTGATTCATGGATCCTCGGATGGCCGGTTTCGGATAACATACGCTGTAGAATATTTAACCAGAGAAGAGGTGGAAGGTGTGGGTTTCAGGTATACACCATATGCGCAAGCTTGCCTGAAATACATGCCTGAAGGGATAACCGATGGATTTTACAAAAGCGGAGAAGAAGAATGGTTTTTCATTTCAAATCCTGCTTTGGGATTATGGACCGTATCCTGAAAGATAATAAGGCATAAAACTTAATAATAATTCTTTTAAGTTTTGTATTGTTTAACTAAAAGAGTCTGAACAAGTATTAGTTCAGGCTCTTTTTTCTTTATCTGCCATAATATTTCCCGGACTGACATTTTGCACCATCAACTGTTTTATATTATTTTCCTTTGCAGAACAGCAGTTGTCTATTAATACGGTACATCTGGAAAAATAAATCAATGGCAGGTATGAAAAAAAGAATATTGGAACAAAATAGTAATAGTAGATTCATATAACAGATCAATAAGATAAGGTAAAGGGAAAATATAAGTAATATTACAATATAAAACTTAAATAATATTAAAATATAGTACAACTAATAGGTGACAAAACAAACAGAACATAGTATAATTTTAAGGAGGAGATTCAATGAAAAAAAGAAGGGCTCTTTATTTTGTTGTTATGTTTACGGCTTTCTTTTTCGTTTTCACAGCATGCAGGGCGGCAGAGCAAGCGCCCGGCGGAGACAATAACAGGGCAGGCGAAAAGGTATTGAAGCTTAATTCACATTCCGAACCGGGTTCACTGCATCCGGCACTGGCACAGGGAACTCATGAATCAATTATACTGGATCACACATTTGAAGGGTTGACAAAAAGAACACCCCAGGGAATGATCGTTGAGGGGATGGCTCAAACGTGGACACGTTCGACTGACGGATTAAGGTATACCTTCACGCTTCGTGACGGAATAAAATGGTCAAACGGCGATCCTGTAACCGCTCATGATTTTGAATATGCATGGAAATATGCATTGAGACCTGCTACTGCTTCCGACTATGCGTTTCAGTTGTATTATCTCGAGGGTGCCTTCGAATACAACAGCAGTGAGGAAACCGATGAAGCAAAACTTCAAGCGCTGGAAGACCAGATAGGTGTCAAGGCTCTGGATGACAAGACTCTTGAGGTGAATCTTGCGCAGCCCGCGCCGTATTTTCTTGAATTATGTGCTTTTTATACGTATTACCCGATTAATAAAAAGGTTCAGGAAGGAAACCCGGATTGGGCGAATGACGCAGCAACAATGGTATCAAACGGTCCCTTTAAAATTACCGAATGGAATCACAAGCAGAATATTGTGGTCAGGAAAAATGAAAACTACTATAATGCTGATCAAATAAACCTGGATGGAATAGATTTCGCAATGATTGAGGAAAGGAATACCGCATGGCAGATGTACCAAAACGGTGAATTGCATGTCGAATTTGATCTCCCACCCGATATTCTTGCCGAGCAGCGTAATCAGAACAATCCGGAGTTGATTATCGGAGATGAACTGGCAGTGTATTTCTACCGATTCAATACATCAGTGAAGCCCTTTAACAATGTAAAGGTAAGAAAAGCGTTGTCCATGGCCATCGATCGGGAGTCCATCGTAAATGAAGTTGCCCAGGGAGGCCAGCGCCCCGCTTTTGGTATAGTACCTCCCGGAATTCCCATGCCTAACGGACGAGACTATGAAGAAACCGTTGGACCGTACTTTACCGAGGATGTAGTTCAGGCAAAGAAATTGCTTGCGGAAGGGCTTGCCGAAGAAGGCATGACAAATTTGTCCTTCACCATTTTATACAACACGAGTGAGGGACACAAGCTGCTTGCGGAAGCCATTCAGGAAATGTGGAACAGGAACCTGGGTATTACTGCTCAACTGGAAAATACTGATTTCCAGATTAAAATTGACAGGGAACACGCACTGGATTATCAGGTTTCCCGAGCGGGCTGGATTGGAGACTATGTTGATCCTATGACATTTCTGGACATGTGGGAATCTGCCAGTACTCAGAATGATACCGGGTGGACCGATGAGAATTTTGACAGAAAAATAAACAATGCAAAAACGGAATTCAATGAAAATGAACGTTTTGAGCTTATGATGGAAGCGGAAAGGATTTTTATGGATCAGATGCCCGTGATGCCGATTTACCACTACACCCGTCCGTATGTGGTTAAACCCAATGTAACCGGTATTACAAAAGTGGTAAACCGTGATATTTCCGCAATATACGCGGATATTCAATAACACAGGATAACCGGGAAAACCTGATATTTATACAACTTAATGAAAAGGTGGTATGCCGTATACAATGCGGCATACCTTCTTTGATATATAAGTTGTTATGGAAAATAAATGAAACCGGTGAGGTCATTAAATAAAAGCACTATATATTTTGAAATAAAAAATTTAACATATATATAGACATGAATTTATGCCCGTGCCATTTGTTTTGGTTGTGACCGGAACAGGCACATCTGCCGGTGAACTGATATGGGGGTTAATCAATTGGTCAGGTATATTTTAAAAAGATTCTTACAGGCACTGTTAACCATATGGATTATTATCACGGCAACATTTATATTGATGCACTCTATTCCGGGTGATCCGTTTAAAAAAGAGGGAAAAATGCCCGAAGCGGTGTATCAGAACCTGCTAAAGCATTACAACCTGGACAAGCCTAAGGTGGTTCAATATTTTATATATTTAAAAAATCTGGCACGTTTTGATTTCGGGCCATCCACCAAGTCCAGAATCATAAATGTGAATTATTATATTAAGAATAATTTTCCTGTCTCGGCACAACTGGGGATTCAGGCTCTTATTGCGGCCGTTGTTGCCGGGTTGGGACTGGGAATTGCGGCGGCCCTGAAACACAACAAGTGGCCCGACTATTTCTCGATGGTTCTGGCCATTGTGGGGATCTCGGTACCAAGCTTTATCCTTGCGACTTTATTAATACATTTTTTCGCGGTGAAGTGGGGTATGTTTCCCACTGCCCAGTGGAAATCCTTCGCGCATACCATTCTTCCGACTCTGGCCCTTGCAGGAATGCCTGTGGCGGTTCTGGCCAGGATGATGCGCTCATCCATGCTGGAGGTGATGAACCAGGATTATATCAGAACGGCACGATCAAAAGGGTTGTCGGAGCGGCAGGTTGTAATGAGGCACGGTATACGGAACGCCATGCTCCCGGTGGTGACCATTCTGGGAATAATCGCTACAAACCTTGTGGTGGGAAGTTTTATTATAGAGCGGATCTTCAGTATTCCGGGAATGGGTGAGGCGTTTACAAAATCGGTTACCGACAGGGATTACTCGGTTATTTTGGGTTCCACAATCTTTTACAGCGCAATTCTTATCTTCATGATGTTTATTGTGGATGTGGCTTATGTTTTAATAGATCCGCGAATTAAGCTGGTTGGGGATAAAAAAACATACTGTGAGCCGGAATCAAATACGGAAGAAAACAGACAGGAGGAGCTATGATGGAAGAGAGGGCAATACATCTTTCACCGGAGTTGTTCGAACCGGCTGAGAATAATTTTAATGAAGCTGAAACAATACGAAGGCCAAGCTTGACATACTGGCAGGATGCCTGGCGCAGGCTGAAAAAAAACAAGCTTGCCATGGCAGGGCTTATTGTAATTGCTATTCTTGTTCTTTTGGCTATAATCGGACCCTATTTAAATGGGTTTACCTATACTGAACAAAATTTCTCAAAAAAGAACATGCCGCCGAATCGGACGCACTGGTTTGGAACCGACAGTCTTGGGAGAGATATATTCACAAGATCCTGGTACGGGGCAAGGATATCTCTTTTTATCGGAATTATGGCTGCGGTAATTGATTTGGCCGTTGGTGTTTTGTATGGGGGCATATCGGGTTTGAAAGGCGGTAAAACAGACAATATGATGATGCGGTTTGCCGAGATTCTGTATAGTATTCCATATCTTCTTGTGGCTATTTTGTTGATGGTGGTGTTGCCCAGAGGGGTATTTACGGTAATTCTGGCCATATCGCTAACCGGCTGGCTTAGAATGGCAAGGCTTGTCAGGGGACAGGTCTTGCAGCTTAAGGAAATGGAATATGTTCAGGCGGCCAGGGTTATGGGTGCGAATACAAAATGGATTTTAAACAAGCATATGATTCCAAACGCAATGGGATCCATTCTTGTGAATATGACACTGTCTGTACCCAGCGCCATTTTTGCGGAGGCGACACTCAGCTTTCTGGGACTTGGTGTTCAGGCGCCAATGTCCAGTTGGGGTTCAATGGCCAATGACGCGTTATCGGCATTTATCGTAGGTAATACGTACCAATTGTTTATTCCGGCCCTTCTGATTTCCCTTACAATGTTTGCTTTCAATGTGTTGGGAGACGGGCTCAGGGATGCGCTGGATCCCAGGTTGAGGAAATAGGAAGGAGAAGGATTATGGAAAAGCTTCTTGATGTTAAGGAACTGAAAATTTCCTTTGACACTTATGCCGGAGAGGTTCAGGCAGTAAGGGGAGTATCCTTCGATTTGTGCAGAGGGGAAACGCTTGGTATTGTCGGTGAGTCGGGATGCGGAAAAAGTGTTACCGCCCAGGGCATTATGCAGCTTTTATTGAAACCTCCCGCCAGGTATAAGGGTGGAAGTGTTATGTTTAACGGTGAGGATTTAATAAAAAAACCCGAGAAGGAAATACGCAAAATCCGGGGAAATGAAATAGGAATGATTTTTCAGGATCCGATGACTTCCCTTAATCCCACTATGAAAATCGGTTATCAAATAGCAGAGGGGCTGATGCTTCATCACCGGATGAAAAAGGCCGACGCCATAAAAAAAGCTGTTGAAATGTTGAAAATGGTCAGTATAGCACATCCCGAAAAAAGGATTCAACAATATCCCCATGAGTTTTCCGGAGGAATGAGGCAAAGGGCGATGATCGCGCTTGCCCTTGCGTGCGAGCCCAGGCTTTTAATAGCGGATGAGCCCACAACAGCTCTGGATGTTACCATACAGGCACAGATATTGGAGCTTTTAAAGGAGATTCAACAGAAAACAAACACATCTATTATTCTGATTACCCATGACCTTGGGATTGTGGCCAAGATGTGTGATCGGGTAATTGTAATGTACGCGGGAAAGATTTTGGAATCGGGAACGGTTTATGATATATTTGATAAGCTGAAGCATCCGTATACGAAAGGGTTATTAAAATCGGTGCCAAGCATGGAAATGAGCAGAAACGAAGCATTAACCCCTATTCCCGGTTCTCCGCCGGATCTTTTCGACCCGCCTGACGGATGTCCGTTTTACGCCCGGTGTAAAAACGCGATGAAAGTATGCAGGGGTTGTTACCCTGAATTAATAGAATTCGGGAAAGGCCATAAAGCCGCATGCTGGCTGTATCATCCTTTGGCCTCTGAATTTACGGCTTGACAGGCCGCATAAAAGGAGGAAAAATTTTGGGAAAAATCATAAATGACATTGAAAAGGAACCTTTGGTTCGGGTACAAAATTTAAAAAAATATTTTCTTATCGGAGATAATTGGCTGAAGGCCGTTGATAATATTACCGTAAACATTATGCCCGGTGAGACGGTTGGTCTTGTAGGAGAATCAGGCTGCGGAAAATCCACAGCAGGGAGAACCATTCTAAGGTTATATTCTCCTACCGCCGGAGAAGTGTATTATAAGGATGTGGATATATTCAAGCTTCCGGAGAAGGAAATGAAACCATATCGCCGGAAAATGCAGATGATTTTTCAGGACCCGTATGCCTCACTGAATCCCAGGATGACTGTGGAGGATATTATTGGAGAGCCTATGGATATCCACGGTCTGGCAAAAGGAGAAAAACGCAGGGAAAAGGTCCGGGAACTGCTGGAACTTGTAGGTTTGCAAACGGAGCATATGGGCCGTTTCGCCCATGAGTTTTCCGGAGGACAACGGCAGCGTATTGGAATTGCGCGTGCCCTTGCCGTACAGCCTGAATTTATAATATGCGATGAGCCCATATCAGCTCTGGATGTATCCATTCAGGCCCAGGTTGTAAACCTGCTTAAGGAACTTCAAAAAAGGATGGGTTTGACATATTTGTTTATAGCCCATGATTTGTCAATGGTCCGGTACATCTCCGACAGGATTATGGTTATGTATATGGGCAATATGGTTGAACTTGCGGATAGTAATACACTGCACAAAAACCCGCTGCATCCATACACCCGGGCGTTGCACAGTTCGGTACCCATTCCGGATCCCGTTATGGAAAGATCCAGAAAAAGAATACTTCTGGAAGGCGAAGTGCCAAGTCCGCTGAACCGATTAAAAGGATGCCCTTTCCATACCCGATGTCCTGTTGTTTCGGAAATATGCAAAAAGGAAGCGCCTGCATGGAAAAAAATAGAAAAAGATCACTTTGTATCCTGCCACCACAGCGCTTAGCACCCGCATTTTTGCGCTCAACTCGCAAAAGCGCTTATTTAATTCTGCTGTAAAAATTCTTCAAGGCTTTTAGGAGGCAATGAGAAACTCTTTCCGTTCAGGTAATTCAAAGCAGATGCGTCGGATGTAAATAAAAATTCAAGGCATGTGCTCCAAAGAAGTTGTTTTTTGAATCCATATTTACGATTAACCGCGTTTTTCCCATACTTTCCGTCCCCAAGAACAGGGTATCCGATATGGGCCAGATGAGCTCTTATCTGATGAGTGCGTCCCGTAACAAGCTCTATGTCGAGAAGACTAAGATCCTCCGTTGACTCCAGCACTTTGTAATTTGTCTGTATGGGTACACTCTCCGGAACACTGTGGTTATAAATTTTCACAAGGCTTTTTTCCGGGGCTTTCAGAAGGTATGCCTTCAGATCGGCAAAGGGTTTTTCGGGGCGGCCAACAACGACACATTTATATCGTTTGCGTATTTCATGTGTTTTAAATTTTGCAATCAGTATATTCAGAGCCTGTGGGTTTTTAGCAAGAAGTAAAAGCCCCCCGGTATTCCGGTCCAGACGGTGGCATAAAGCAGGATACCCTTTCCCCGGTTTATTCTTGCCGGAAGAAGAATACAGGCCGGACAGGATTGTTTCAACCGAAGGCTCGGTCTCATCCTGTACAGGAATGCCCTGTGGTTTATTTATTATAATTATGTTGTCATCTTCATAAACAAATGGAAGATGTATTTTTTTTTGATACGAATTTAATATTTCATCCGCAATAAAAAGTTCTATACGGTCACCGGTTGATAACATACGGTTGTTCTTTACGCGGGTACCGTTCAGTTTTATATCCCTCTTGCGAAAGGCTTTTGAAATCAGGGAATATGGAATCGCCGGCAGTTCATTTTTTATAAACCGATCGATTTTTTTTCCCTCATCTTTGGCTGAAGCAAATAAAATGCGCATAAAGTACCTTCTTGATTCTTTGAAGTAGTATATACCCGATGAAGTATATTATAAACAGAAAATATAGCTTACGGAACATTTCCCGGAGAAATATGAATGATCTCCGGAAGTGGATTGTAGGTGGAGGTATGAAGCTTGTAATTTGAAACAACCCCTTTCGTGTTTCTAAGGATATAAAAGGTATCCACAATCGCGCCATCCATACCGGCCTGTTTTATAACACTGTTTCCGCCTGACAGGGTACTGTCTTCCACATACTCCGCGGCATAGGGGATTGTTTTAAGAACTGATGGCAGAATGACAACCTTAAGGTCGGGGTTTTCATTCGTACCATGGATTGTAAACCGTATTTTATTATCCGGGGTAACAGAGCCTTTAATCATAACAGGCCAATTTGCATTGTTTTTAAACCGGAAATCTTCGGAACCATAGGAAACAGCGGCATCCCGACCCAGTGCCACATATGATACGCCATATAAATGAGGGTTTCGTTCCAAAACCTCAAGGTTAGCCTCCAGTACCGCGTTGTATATGGTGGATGATACCTGGCATATACCTCCTCCTATTCCCGGAACAATCCCATCCGAAGTATAAATGTTCGCGAGCCTGTACCCCTTATCCATCGTTCGTTTTCCTGTTGTTTCATTAAACGAAAAGGTATCTCCGGGCAGAAGTATAATTTCAGAAATCGCTTCAACGGCCATACGGATATTCTCCGCGCGGTTCATGTCATTTTCGGTGACTGCGGGAAAACTTGTAGAGTAAGATGATAATATGTCCTTAAATAATGAAGCTTTAATTTTCCCGGTAGTTCTGGCCGGTTCCAAAAACGTTACGGGAAGTGTAATATCCAGAGGATATTTTCCTGACCGTCCTTCAAGCTCTGCGACTGAAGAAAGGAATGCAGCCTTATCAAGTACCCTTCCGGTCACTTCAGGTGTAATTTCAACTTTTCCGTTTACAATACTGATTACAGCATCTTGTGGTTCCTGAATAATCTGGCTGTAAAAGGAGTCCACATCAATTTTGGAAGGAAGTATTTCTTCTACAGGAACAATTACAATGCCGGATTCCATTCTTCCAGCCTGTTCAACAATCCTCTTTTTCAGTTTTTCTTTATTTACTTTATAGCCGTAAGAGCCGGAATGAATGGATACCTCATTGTCCATTATGATTAAAGATGGCGGAATTTCGGATATATAGGTTTTTCCGTATATTTCATTGACCAGATTATCTACAGCCCGGTTGTTTACCATTACATCCATTTCCAGATACAAATGGTTTTTCCGCAGCCTGTAAATTTCAACAAGCCGCTTTATGAAGCTTCCCTGCCTGCCGGGATTATATATATTTTTGAACAATGTTTCCGGATTAATATGTACGTTCAGATCATCAAAACTAACTTTTACGGGATAGTTTTTGTGGTAAATACTCAATTCCATTAAAGAAGTATCGTATTCGCATTTTGATTCAAGATAGTTTTTAAGCCCCGTCTGATCAAGACCTCCAAGGTGAATGTTATCAAGGTATATACCATTGTATACCAACTTACTGTTCAGAAGGCTGCGGGAAAGTCCCACCGCTGTGAGCAGAAGGGTTAAAAAAATTATGGATGCCGATGAAAGTATAATTAAGTGTCTGTTTATTTTTATTTTCTTTTTAAATGCCGTAATATCCTGTAACTTCATAATTCCTCCGAAACCATATCATGTGCGGGCTCAGTTGCATATGGCTCTGATTTATTTGAGAAAGATTATTCAATAGTTTTATCGGCATAACGTGAACCTTTTTGAGATATAAAAATAATTTAACAATATGGATATAATAGTAATATGTGTTGGTTATAGCGATGTATCCAATTGCCATGCAATGATCTTCTTTGCTATAATAGTGGATATGAACATATAGGATTTACTTTCATACGGACTAACCCTGAGGTATGGTTATGTCGATATTTTTAACGTATACAATATTTCCGGAGGGACCAAAATGTTTTTATTTCAGCGCAGGGGGAAAGTACATTTTAATATAGCCACTCTAAAGAAAAACGATATATCCATATTGACGCTGGATGAAAGATGGAACAAGCTTTTTAAGATGATTCCGGTCAACAGGGAAATCAAAAAATGCCAGGACTATCTTAATGGTCTTCTTGGGCGTGAAGCTGCTCTTTTTCAGGAAAAGAAAAGTATTGAGCCTGAAAAGAAAAAACATATGGGAAATATAATCGCTCTGACGCAGGAAGCCTTCGAAAAAAACAATATGGAGGCGAAAAAGACGCTGTCGGAATCAAAGAAGTCTATTGAGGCATTAAACCAACGAGCGCGGGATATTGAAAACGAGTTGTTTGTCATGAAGGATAAAATCCGGGATGCGAATTTCAGTTTGCTTGAAGAAACTGTCCGGTATGTGTATACAATAATGGTAAAATCGAAAGAAAAGGAACGTCGGCTTGAAAAAGAGCTGGAGCGGTTGAAAATTAAACTGAAGGAACTGCAAAACCGAAGGCAGGGTATTACAACGGACTGGACGGATGTATATGCGTTTTTTCATACCCTTCTGGGCGCCGAGGAGTTAACCAGGCTGGATCAACTGTTTTTAAAACCGGAGGTGGAACCAAATGAAGCTGGCGACTCCCAGCGAGATGAAAAAAATTGATCAACTGGCCATAGAAGAATTCAAAATACCGGCAATACTATTGATGGAAAACGCTGCTCTCAGCATTGCGGCGAAGGCTGAGGAAATGCTGGGGAATCCATCTGTAAGGAAAAAGACAGTTATAATATCGGGTAAGGGGAATAACGGCGGCGATGCTTTTGCCGCGGCCCGACATCTTCACCAACGGGCTTATCCCGTATCTGTTGTTTCCCTTGTTCCAGGGAATGAAGTTAAAGGCGAAGCCGAAACATATCTTGTTATTTTAGAAAACATGGGTGTTCCTGTTATATACGCAACGGATAAGAGTTCCATGGCTGAAATAACCGATCTGATTAAAAATTCAGAGCTTATTGTTGATGGAATATTCGGAACGGGTTTTTACGGTGATGTAAAAGGGCATATTGCTTCTGTAATCCGTATTGTAAACGATAGTGACGCCAGAATACTATCTATAGATATTCCGTCAGGAGTAAACGGAAAAACCGGGCAAAAAGCCGGTATAGCGGTAGAAGCGGATGAAACGGTAACTTTTTCCCTGCCAAAACCGGGAATCTGTCAGTACCCTGGAGCGGGGTATGCAGGGAAGGTTACGGTAGCGGATATAGGCATTCCCTCCGGCGTATACAATCAGCTTGACCTTCATGGTGAACTGCTGGAGGAGTCAACTGTTTCAGGTTTTTTACCGGTAAGGAAAAAAGACGGACATAAAGGGTCATTCGGAAAGGTATTAATTATTACCGGATCCACAGGAATGACAGGCGCAGGAGCACTTGCTGCCAGAGCGGCTTATAAAACAGGAAGCGGATTAGTGTATCTGGCGGTTCCTGAGTCTCTTGCCCATGTATACGGCGGAACAATTTTCGAAGCCATTACAGTACCGTTGCAGGATGAGAATGGTTCTATTACGGCAAATAACCTGGAGGATATGATAAGTATTGCGGATACAATGGATACTGTGGTTATAGGTCCGGGGCTATCGGTAAATCAACATACCAAACAGTGGGCAGGCAGTTTTATTATGCAATGCCAAAAGCCGATGGTAATAGATGCGGATGCGTTAAATATAGCGGCATATACGCCTGAGATCCTTAGAAAAAGAAAGGCTCCGGCGGTAGTTACTCCTCATCCGGGAGAATTCGCCCGGCTTGTTGCGGGAAGCATTGAGGAAGTTCAGATGGACAGGGTTGAGAAAGCACTCGGTTTTGGCAGGAAATATGATGTTACTGTTGTTCTGAAGGGAGCGGGGACGGTTATTGCCTGTCCTGACGGAAAATATTATATCAACGCAACAGGTAACCCTGGCCTTGCTGTCGCCGGTTCGGGTGATGTGCTGGCAGGTATTATAGGTTCGCTTATGGGACAGGGTGTTCACAATGATAAGGCCGCTGCGCTGGGGGTTTTTATTCATGGAAAGTGCGGGGATTATCTGTCTGAAAAGAATAAGTATCAGGCCGGATTTTTGGCGAGAGATTTGTGCGGTCAGATTCCCCATGTAATGGGATCGTTGAACAGAATGAGGAAAAAAAAGCCGTAAAGCCATACCACCAAACCATATTTCTATTAAGGAGAGGATATTCCTTTGTATAAACAAAACAGGGCATGGTCGGAGATTAATCTTGATCATATAGCGGGTAATGTACGGGAAATAGTAAAACGGATAGGAAAAATGACCGAATTGATGGCTGTTGTTAAGGCGGATGCCTATGGGCATGGCGTGCTGGAGACCATTCCGACACTTCTTTCGAACGGAGCCAGCCGCCTGGCTGTTTCAATGCTTGATGAAGCTATTCAGCTAAGAGAAATTGGAGTCAAGGTACCGATATTGGTATTAAGCTATACCGAGCCGGCACGGGCCCAAGAGATTATAAAGCATAATATAACCCAGACCGTTTTCAGCCATGATCTTGCCGGAGCTTTGTCAGAAGCCGCAATGAAGCTGGGCAGGGAGGCCAGGATTCATGTGAAAATCGACACGGGCATGACAAGGGTTGGCTTTCAGCCGGGATACCGCGCTGTCAAGGATGTTGTAGAAATAATAAACCTCCCCGGAATAGTTGTTGAGGGGTTGTTCAGCCACTTCGCGTCTGCGGATGAGACCCGCCGGGACTACACTATGTTGCAGTATGAAAGGTTTGAAAGTATTATCCAGGAACTTAACCGTATAGGGATTATGATTCCGGTCAAGCATGTCGCAAACAGTGCTGCCATTATTCAATATCCGACACTGGACCTGGATATGGTCAGGCCGGGAATAATTCTGTATGGGCTGTATCCCTCGGAGGAGGTTGACAGAAGCAATTTGCAGCTGAAGCCTGCCATGGAACTTAAAGCAAACGTAATTCTGGTAAAGGATGCGGATGAAGGAGTACCTGTAAGTTACGGCAGAACCTATGTTACAAAAAGAAAAAGCCGCATAGCTACGCTGCCTGTCGGGTATGCTGATGGGTATTCAAGGCTTTTATCCAACAAAGGCAGGGTTTTAATACATGGAGAATATGCTCCTGTTATTGGGCGTATTTGCATGGATCAGTGTATGGTGGATGTTACGGATATTCCCTTTGATGTTAAAACAGGAGATGAAGCTGTTCTGATAGGTGTACAGGGAAATAATGAAATTACAGCCGATGAGATTGCCCGGCTTACGAATACCATCAATTATGAGGTGGTATGTCTTATTGGAAAGCGAATTCCCAGGGTATACTTAAAAGAAGGAAGAGTGGTTAATGTGATTAATTACCTGATATAACCGGTTTTTTGTATTCATTCAGGATTATTATGTATGAATTCCATAAAAATATGCAATACTTTAAAGGAAAGATATAGAAGGTATATTAGTGTAACCGACTTTTAATTTGACGGGGAGTACCAAAAAAAAATATAATGAGTTTGGGAAATAATATCTGTGGGGTCAAATCAGCACGAAGGAGAGGATTTCGTGGAAATTAGAAGAGGGGACATCTTCTATGCGGATTTGAGTCCCGTGATAGGTTCTGAGCAAGGTGGTATAAGGCCGGTACTTGTTGTTCAAAACGATGTAGGAAACCGTTATAGTCCGACAATCATTGTTTCTGCCATCACCTCAAGGCTGGGAAAGGCTAAACTGCCTACTCACATTGAGATTCCGGGAGAACTGTACGGACTGAATAAGGATTCGGTAATTCTTCTGGAACAGGTCAGAACCATTGATAAATTAAGATTAAGAGAAAAAACAGGGCATCTGGATGATGTTCTGATGATAATGGTTAATGAAGCGCTTAGTACAAGCTTTGGACTGGAAACGCGGTATATACAGTAGATTAATACATAAGTTGATATAGGGGGTATACAAAAGATGAAGAAAAGAGGACGGGCTTTATTTATCGCAATTTCATTTTTAACTGTAATTATTACTATTACCGCAGCGCATGCCGCAACATCAGCTCAGCCGGGAAGCGAATTTGATCCGCTTGTAACCAAAAGCTATGTAGACGAACAAATTCAGAAATTATCCTTAAAAATAGGAAGCGGAACATCCTCAGGCGGAACTACCGGCGGGACAAGCCCTGCAAGCGTGGATGAACAGGTTCTGATCAACCTCAGGACTGATGTAAGAGACCTTACAAATTTAATAATTGATGCTTATACGAAGATTCAAAGCCTGGAAAAGCAGAATATGGAACTTATTAAAAAGGTAGAGGCTCTGGAGCAGGGTTTTGCTGTGGTTGAACTGTCAAAAGGACAGAAGGTTCGTCTGGGCTCAGGCTCGGAGGCGATTGTCAGAAGCGGTGAAACAGAGGCAATATCCGGTGAACTGGGGGGATTGGCCGATGTAACATCGGCGAAGGATCTTAGCGGAGGTATGCAGATTACAAATCAACATTTGTTGATTTCATCCCGGAATGATGGAAGAGGAATCCATGTGTTATCCGACAAAGCCTTTCTCCTGGTCCGTGGAAGTTATACGATGGAATAAGAAATCCATATGACTCTTTGCATGAGTTGAACCTCTGCGGCTGTTTCAGGGTTTGTTGAAGGGTAATCATATGAAAAAAGAACAATTTATCCGGAATATGATCATCGCTGTTCTACTGTTTCTTACCTTCTGGTTTGGAATACGCCCCATAATTACCGGGGAAGAATTTCAAAAAAGAAGCACAATTGTAGAAGCGCCATATTCAGAGAACCAATATGGGCTGGTTGTCTTTGGCTGTGAACCTGAAGGGATAACCGCAGCCCTTGCTGCTTCCAGAATGGGTTTGAAGACTCTCCTTGTAACGGAAGAGATGGATCCGGGCAGTTATATAAAATCCGGCCTGATTACATATACATCACCGGATTATGCTGTTATAGACGGTCAGAAGAAAAAACTCAATACCGGAATCTACACTGAATTTTTCGGGGATACCGGCGGCAGCTTTTCTCCGGAAGATTATATCCATTCAGTGAAAAAAATGATGGATAAAGAACCTAATCTTCAAGTCCTTTATAATGCGGGTTTTCTGTCGGTAAACACAGAGGAAAATTTGCTTGTCGGCGTTTCTATATATCACAACGGCGAAAAAAAATTTGTTGAAGCACCGGTATTTATTGATGCCACAGAGGATGGGAAAGTGCTTTCCATGTGCAATGTGCCTTACTTTACCGGCTCCGGAGACATTAACGTTGTTGGCGCGTACATGCCGGTGGTATATAATTTTATCATTTCCAATGTCAAGTGGCAGGATATTGAAAGCATACGCAAACAGAATCAGAATATGGAAGATTTCCAGTCCGTACTGGAGCAATATGAAAGATACAGCAAAAAAACTAAAATCTCCGCCTTAAGCTTTATAGGTCAGGCAGATGATAATATGGTTATAAGCGGTATCAGGATGCGTCAGGTGAATGTGTATGATCCGTCCGAACTAAAGGCCGATCTCAATAACGCGCTTACCGAGGCAAAAATGCTTACCGCCTTTCTGAAGGTTGCCTTTGTTCCCTTTGAAAACTGTACATTCAGAACAGGTCCGCAGAACTTCTATATACCTGAATATCGCCATTTTGAAGGCAGATATCGGCTAAGCGTGGAAGATATTCTTGAGAACAGGAGCTTTCCCTCAAAAGTTGTAATGGCATCCGCTCCTGTAGACGCAGAAAAGTTTGTCAACTCCGATTTAACGGAAGAATACACATATATTCTGGGTAGCCCGAAGGTTTACTCCATACCGCTGGAATGCTTCATCTCAGAAAATCTCGATAATCTGCTTATGGTAGGAAAAAAATCGTCGTTTTCCTCACTGGCATCCACAAGCGCAGGCAGGATGGCTGTCAGTATAACAAGCGGAGAAGCAATGGGGGTAACGGCAGCGTTCTGTTTTATGAATGAAATAACGCCACTGGAGCTGTCAGATTCTTCCGAAGAAACAATAAAGAAGTATCAGAATCTTTTGAGAAGATCGGGAATAACCCTGATGGATTTTGATGAGCCTAATCCGAACAGGGAACACTGGGCATGGGAATACGTAAAGGTACTTGCCGGATATGGACTGGTTGCCGGGGGGCCCGATAACGATTATCTCATGGGTGTGGAAGCCTATGAAGAGAACCTTGCAATCCTGATTATGAATATGGTAGCCAAAGTTATTCCTGAAAAATACACATTGGATCTTGATGCCCGGCTGCGTACCTTTTTGAATAAAAAAGTACTGACAGGGGAGAGGGCTTGTGAACTTTTACTTGAAGCGTTGAATATCCCGTATACAGGAAGGAATGCTTTTCAGGCAGCCGTTAACGAAGGATTGATTCCGCATAGTGTTCAGGAAAGAATAAGCCCCGATAATCCGGTAACATTGGATTGCGTATATGCCTTGACGGTAAAGATAGTTGAGATAATGGGAAAATGATTTTTGATTTATATTTCCCCGTCTTTTAAATAATCCGCAATAAGCAAATCCACAAACCGGCCGTAACTTTTTAAACCTTCCTCCTGATTATTGCTCAAAAGATATATTTCATTAACCCTGTCGGCGATTTCCGTAGCGGTTTTTTTCTGATACCTGTCCCAAAAATGACGTATTTCCTGTCGATCTGCCCTTATATCATCACTTATAAGTGCGGATATTTCGTTATACAGTTCGGGAGACTGGCCGTATAAGGCATTCCCGGTATAGGATACGGCTGAAAGGTAGCCCGAGTATTGAAACAATATTTCCGGATGGTTTTTGCAGGCAAGAAACCCTGCGTAGTTGGCTTCATCCTCAAAGGTAATGCCCATTTGATGCGCTATTTCGTGACAGGCGGTATGGGGCAGTGTTACCAGCGGGGGCTCAACATTTATATTCGGTTCTCCGGTTAAAAAGCTGTAAACGCCGGCATATCCGGATACTGTTTGAACCCGTGAGAAAAAAAGCCCTTTTACTCTTACACGCCTGGAATGAAAAATGGAATGCTCCGGGGCAAGAGGTTTATATCCTTCCCATGCCGTATTTAAAACAAGCCGGATAGCCTCCTTACCGGATATGTTACTGTTTTTACCTGGCAGATCAGCTTTTAATGCATTGGCTCTTTCAATAAGTGCCCTGTAGGTATCGGCAAGCTGATTGACTGAAGTATTCTCCACCGTAAGCCCTAATTGTTCCTTCATGGGGATACGGTAATTATTAAGGCTCCAAAGGAAATGAAATAAAAAAAGGCCGGCAGAGACTAAAAAAATGATACAGGTAAAAAAACGCACCAGTTCATCTTTTGCTCTTTTGGAAGAGAAGGCCCGTATTAATAGTATTAATCTATAAAGTATAAAAAGAATAAGTACAACGATAACAATTTCATACATGGAAAAAGGCAGAAGATTTGAAACAGCCGATTGAATTCCGGAGGTTACAGGAAAAAGGCTGCGTGAGAAATAGTTTTCCACAAGGTCGGGACGGGACGCCGCAATCCCCTTGGCCGTATAGGTTATTACCAGAAGAATGAATGATATAAGCAGCAGGTAAACCGGATGTTTCCTGATTGTACGTTTCTTCCTTACCGTCATAAGCTGAATATACATATTACTCCTTCACTTTTTCAACAGACGTTTTTTATAGGTTAGAAGCATAAATCGCGGAAGATCCATCATCCGCTTAAAACGCCTCGGATCCCGGATAAGGCGGTGAAGCCATTCAAACCCTGCTTTACGGATGAATTCGGGTGTAAGTGTTATTTTACCGGCAAATATGTCAATGCTGCCTCCTATACCAATACATACCTTGCAGGACAAACGATACATATTGCGGTGAATCCAGAATTCCTGCATGGGTGCTCCAAGCCCTACCAGAAGGATATCCGGTTTAACGCGGTTAATCCGCTCAATAACGAAAGCCTCTTCTTCGGGTTTAAAATATCCATGGGCATATCCTTTAACCTTAACCTTGCCGTATGCCGCCATAATATTGACGGCGGCCATTTCAGCAACCCCCGGCCGGCCTCCCAGGATAAAGCAGCTTATGTTTTTCCCGGAGGAGATTTTAAATAAATTTTTTGCAAGATCAACACCGGATACCTTTTCAACAAGGGGCGTTTTCAATATTTTTGAGGCGAGAACCACTCCGGCTCCATCAGGAATCAACAAACCGGCATCGTTAAGAATACTTTTCAGTTCATGATTTCTTTGCGCCTGCATGATGATCTCCGAATTGGGTGTATATACGGCGTGAATGGAATCGCCTTCAACCCAGCTTTGAATCAGGGAAACAGCTTCTTGCATGGTTACATTATGAATTTTAACGCCATGAATATTTATCCTGTCCATATCTTTCCTCCCGGGGTTGCGGATTTTAGTTGCAAAAAACCTATACAGCGTGCTATCATATTATAACCCATTTTGTTAATTGGGAAAAGCAAAAGCAAAAAGACACAGAACAAACGTTTGCAAAATCAGATGCTTAACGTTATAATTAACACAGGTTTTTATTAAAATATCTGCCGGAGGATTTTTAATGGATATACTACACGGATTAAACCCGCAGCAAAAGGAAGCTGTTTTACATACCGAGGGTCCTCTGCTGGTTCTTGCGGGAGCAGGATCAGGCAAAACCAGGGTTCTTACCCATCGAATCGCCTATCTTGTGGAAGAAAAGCGGGTTATGCCCTGGAACATTCTTTCCATTACATTTACCAATAAAGCAGCCCGGGAAATGAAGGGGCGTATTGAGAAGTTGATTGGAACAATAGCTCTGGATGTATGGAACGGTACTTTCCATGCATGCTGCGTTCGTATACTCAGGAGGGAAATAGAAAGAATCGGATTTGGCGGTAATTTTGTTATTTATGATTCGGGTGACCAGCAAACATTAATCAAGGACTGCCTGAACCAGCTGCAATATAATGATAAAAATTTTCCGCCGAAGCAGGTTTTGGCACATATCAGCAGGGCGAAAGACGAGCTTACCGGCCCTGAAACCTTCAGTGAAACAGCCGGTTCGGATTTTAGAATGCGTAAAATTGCTGCTCTTTATTCTTTATATCAAAAAAAGCTGAAGGCGAATAATGCGCTGGACTTTGATGATATTCTGATACACACTGTGAAAATTTTCTCTGAAAACCCGGATGTTCTTGCCTGGTATCAGGATAAGTTCAAATATATTCTTGTCGATGAATACCAGGACACAAATACAGCTCAGTATACGCTGGTGAGTATGCTGGCGGCAAAGCACCGCAACCTTTGTGTGGTAGGCGATGATGATCAGTCCATATACGGCTGGCGCGGAGCGAATATGCGGAATATTCTCGATTTTGAAAAGGACTTTAAAACCTGTCGTGTTATCAAACTGGAACAGAATTACCGTTCAACATGCAAAATACTGGAAGCCGCAAACCATGTTATTAAGAATAATTGTGGCAGAAAGCCCAAAACCCTCTGGACAAAAAACGCGGAAGGGGAGCCTATTTCAGTATATCAGGCTATGGATGAAAGGGAAGAAGCCTGGTATACGGCTCAAATCATTTTGAAAGCAACAGCGGAGGACGGGAAAAACTTTGGGGATTTTGCGATTCTTTATCGTATTAACGCCCAGTCCCGTGTGTTTGAAGACGCGTTTATGAAAATGGGAGTGCCTTACAGAATCATAGGAGGCCACCGATTTTATGACCGGAAGGAAATAAAAGACATTATCGCCTATCTGAGGGTTATTCACAACCCCCATGACGATATCAGTCTGAAGAGGATTATCAATGTGCCTAAAAGGGGAATCGGCAAGGTTACGATTGATAAGGCTGAACAATTGGCAATCCGGCAGGGTGTCAGCATATATTCCAT
Source organism: uncultured Oscillospiraceae bacterium (assembly GCA_964610205.1). Taxonomy (GTDB): domain Bacteria; phylum Bacillota; class Clostridia; order DSM-8532; family DSM-8532; genus CAZSVI01. The sequence continues at coordinate 6,467 of CAZSVI010000039.1, read as the reverse complement.
ACTGGTGGATGCGGGCCGTTTTGAAGAATTGAGAAGGTCACAGGCGAAGCTGGAAGGATTTATCAATCTTTTGGCAAAATTCAGGACATTGTCAGCCTATTCCGAATTTACAGAATGGATGAAAACGGTAATTGAGGGGAGCGGGATTATTCAGGAGTTGGAGATGGAAGACACCGTGGAAGCAAAAACCCGGGTTGAGAATATAAGGGAATTCCAGTCCGTGGCTCTTGAGTTTGTTCAAAGCAGTGAAGAGGAAAATCCTTCATTGGATGATTTTCTTGCCCATGTTGCACTGGTTGCCGATGTGGATAGTATGGAAGGAGAACCGGACCGTGTTGTTCTTATGACCATGCATAGTGCCAAAGGTCTTGAGTTTCCGTTAGTTTTCATGGTCGGAATGGAGGAGGGGATCTTTCCAAGCTACAGGTCAATTGGTGAAGAAGGTGAAATGGAAGAGGAAAGACGTCTTTGTTATGTCGGCATTACGAGGGCAAGAGAAAAGCTTTATATGACTTATGCCAAGTGCAGGACTCTTTTTGGAAATACAACCTATAACAGAACAACCCGTTTTATTGATGAGATTCCGGGTGAAATACTTGATTTTACCGAGGTGATACAGGAAAAAAGAGATGATGCGGTAAACCGGTCACAAATCCAGGTGGCTGGGCTGGATACCTGGAAAGAACGCGCGGTTTCGTTTGCCAAAGCAAAGGAAGTCGAACCGGACGGACTTGAAGCGGGGGATAGGGTAATTCACAAAAAATTCGGAAAAGGGATAATTATTCTTAAGGAAGCTGAAGGAAATGACTACAGACTTGAGATTGATTTTGAAAACCATGGAATGAAGCGTCTTATGGCCTCCTTCGCAAAGCTTAAAGCCGGGGAAGACAATGAAACCTAACAGGGATACCCCTCGCAACGAAGTGTGCTGTAATTGCTTCATAAGTATTTCTGTTTAATAAAACAAAGCACATAAAACTTTCTTACTCAGGGTACACTCTCATTATGAATAAATCAGATAAATCATGGGAGGAAATGATATGAGTGAGATAACGACGTCCGAAGATCTTAAAATGATTGGAGAAAATTGCAGCCAATATCAACAGGAAGAACGAAACTTAACAGCTACTATGAATATATCTGAGGATGAAGGTGTATCCTGCAGTACCTGCAGGCACTGGTCAGGTTCCAGATGCATGATTGACGCGTTTGATAATGTAGCGGTTAATTTAGGTATTCTGCCTGAAGAAGAGTAAGCCGCATCATTTAAAGGCTGTCAGACAGGGGAGTAACCCCCTGTTTTTTTAATCAGAAACCCGGTGAGGTTTAGTTCCTTTCATACACTGCCATGTATTGTATTTAAGGGTTTTCCGCTACGCAATGTAATGTGTACCTGATGTCAAATCAATAAGCTTAATCTTTTCCTCCATAAAAGTGTCGTCAGAGTTATAAAGATTATTGGAATTCCAGTCAAATCCATACGCCCACAGCTCCCAAAGAAATCTTACAAGAAAGGGATATTTGTCCCTATAACACGACAAATTGCAGATCAACTCATTAATCTTTTTATATTCAGAAAGATTTTTGCTCTTTGATTGCCTGTAAGAGGCTATATCAGTTAAAGGGAGCAGTTCTTCCGCAATTTTAAGTCTTAGATTATCATCCTGGTTATTTAGTTGTATAAACCTTTTCAGTCCCTTGCAAAACTGTTTATACATCAAATCTCTCCTTGAAATTTTTTACGTTTTCCATAAATACATTTTTAACACGCGTACTTATGTTTTTACGCGTTATAACAGACTGAATCAATGCACCAACAAGTTTTTTATCACTATGTCCGATCAGCTTGGAAATATCTTCAATATCTATAGGAGAATACCTTCCAAGCTTACTCAGGATTATATCTTCACGAGATAACACAAATAGATTTTTAAAGCCGTCCAGCCTTAATACTCGCTTTTCAAAATCCATCGGGATGGTAGTAAGATATATATCCAGCATATCATATCGATCGAGTATACGCAAAAGCCGCCCTGCCCTAGCATCATAGTCCATATCTAAAATATCGATATCAGTGGTTGCGCGGGTCAGGTAGCCCGATAAAATGCAACCCGAACCCCCTAACAGATAAATTGGAGGGTAGTCAATATTCTTAAGCTTTGCAAAGTCCTCCATATCCATTAACAACTGATTCAATATTTCTTTGTTTTTGGACTCATCCATTAAGCCTCACCATAACCATTATATATATTTTTTGTTCATACTTCAATGGTAATGCTCGGACGGAAGCAGGAGACGGTTCGTGCGCTTCCTCCCTAATGAGTTATGCGAAATATGTCATTTGGTATAGATCGATTATTTCCGGGAAAAAGCGTAATACGACAGATAAAGACATTGAGTATATATATAATTAAATGATACGAATGATAAAAACAGGAGGTTCTTCCATGAAAAACATTTTTTCCTCCGTACAGGATATAACCATTTCAAGCATTAGATTGTCTTCTTTTTACGAAAAGCTTAAAACGCTAACCCTTCCTGAATTATTGTGGAGCCTGTTTGCCGGGTTTCTGTCAAGAGGTGTGGTGTTTGGAATAACACAGCCCTTTGGCCTGGCTTTATACGCGGCATATTGCAGGAGCGTTGCCGTTAAGTTTCTAATGGCTGTTTTTATTTTTACAGGATGTGTAACCAGAGGTGATATGCTTACGGCACTTAAGCAGATAGCTGTCATATTTCTTTTTGAATGGTTAAAAAAGATTATTCCTCATACTGAACAGGAGAGCAATCATATTGTAAACGCTTTATTCATGGGAAGCGCCGCGGCTATAACCGGTATTTTTGTTTTTATTATTAGCGGTCAGACCCTTGAATTCCTTTTGGTTATAGTTATTGAAGTTATTCTGGTAAGTACCGCAGCCTCCATTTTCTCATTAACTCTAAGCGGACAGGAAATACCGGAATATCCGGAGCAAAAAAATCTGAAATTTTTAGGTGTGTTAACTCTGGGAGGTGCGTTTCTGCTTGGGATATCCGGATTTCAATTTCTGGGAGTCAGAATGGATCATATTGCGGCAGGTACATATCTTTTAATGCTATCAAGATACTTTGGACCTGGTGTTGGCACATGCGCAGGAGCCATAGCGGGTTTGACACTGTCATCCGGGGCATTTGGTTCATTTCCCGCTTTAACATGCGTTTACGCTGTTACCGGGATGACCGCGGGAATGCTGCAAAAATACAAAGCAGCAGCAGGAGCGGGATTCCTGCTGACCCGTATTCTGTTTATGTTTACTATATCCGATATATTTACTGATTTACCGGAGATAATTATTCCGGTAGTTTTGTTTATGCTTCTTCCCGAACTAAAACCTGGAAAACTATTGGCGGTAAGAAATAGAATCGAAGGGATAACGATTGAGCCCCAGGTGATAAACCGTTATAAAGGGAAGGTTTCCGCAAGGCTTTCCGATCTATCCAGAGCATTATATAAAATGGGACATATAGTGGAAAAACAGATTAAAGATGAACCGGAGGAAGAGAAGAACAGATGTGACAGTATTATTGAGCAATTAACAGAAAGAGTTTGCAGCCATTGCACTAAGGCGATTAATTGCTGGGAAACCCGGTTGTTTCATACCTATAAGGTAATAAGTGAATTGACGGGTTCGTTACAGGACGCGGACTCCAATTCAGGAATAAAACCTGAACAGGAGCTAAACCGGTTTTGTGTAAAGTCATCCATAGTTATTGATACTCTTTTAAGAATAATTGAGATAAAACAGATTGAAAAAATCTGGCAGGGAACGGTCTATGAGAGCCGGAGTGTAATACCCGGTCAAATATATAGTCTGTCGGAAATTATATCAGTAATCTCCGGAGAAGTAATGGATAATATGGAGTATTTCGGGGAAGAGGAAAAGACAATTCTAAAAATGTTGAGAAAGCAGAACTATCCTGTATTGAAAACAGAGATACAAAGGAGTGCTAATGGCGGGATTGCTGTTGAAATAGGAATGGAGAGCTGCAAGGGATATAAAAAATGCACCAGGGAAATTGAAGGCATCGTCTCAGGAGTATTAGGTACTCAAATGAAGATTGAGGAAGGAGGATGTAAAAATAATGACAGAGACAGATGTCTTCTTTTTCTGAAAGAAAAGGAAAATCTAAGCGTAACCACTGGTGTCGCTCAGCTTAGAAAAGATAAATCAACTGTTACAGGAGACTGTTTTACTTTTTTTAAAACCAGAGAAGGAAAATATGTTTCAGCTGTCTGTGATGGCATGGGAAGCGGGAGACAGGCAAACAGACTGAGCCAGGCAGCTATTGGACTGTTTGAACAGCTTTTGGAATGCAGGTTGTCTATTCGTCATTCTCTTGGCCTTGTTAATATGATGCTTCAGGTAAAAAACTCTGAAAACTATACGACCATGGATATTTCAGCGATAGATTTATACACGGGTGAAACGGAGTTTTATAAAATGGGCGCTGTTCCAACCATAATTGCGAATAGAAAGTGCCTTAACATTATACAAATAAATAACCTTCCTGCGGGTTTACAACGGGAAAATCTTATACAACCTGAAAGAAAGAAGGTAAGGGATGGTGAGTTTATAATAATGATGACCGATGGAGTATATGACAGATTAAAAAGTGATGATGGCTGCGCATTGGAAAAAATCATTCATCAAAAACATACATTGAATCCACAGGAATTGGCAGAACATATTTTAAAAAATGCTGCGGGGAAAGATGTATCGGATGATATGACTGTATTGGTAGCTAAACTTTGGCGAAAAACCTGGGAGTCCGCTCAAAGCTTTACAAACCACTAAGTGGCAGATATTATTATACCACCGCTCTTGTTTTTTTTTCAAGGAGAAACAGTTCACTGATTTGATCCACATTACCGGCGCCCATTGTGAGAATCATATCACCCGGAGAAGAATCCTGAATTAATTGATCTACAATATCCTTAAAAGCCGGTATATATACGGCATTATTCATATACTGGTTTATTTTATCCACCAGATTAGATGAGTTTACCATTCCTGTATCATTTTCCCTTGCGGCATAAATATCTGTTATATATACCTTATCCGCCATTGTGAAAGCCTGGGAAAATTCATCCATTAATTCCATAGTTCGTGAATAGGTATGCGGTTGAAACACACAGAGAATCTTACCCCGGGTGGATCCTCTTGCTGCCTTTAATGTCGCAATAACTTCAGTTGGGTGATGGGCATAATCATCCACTACTTTTATCCCGTTAATCATTCCCTTATGTTCAAAACGGCGGCGAGTCCCGGTAAATTTTCTAAGACTGCTGCGAATAATACCAGTGGGAATTCCAAGAGCGTAACATGCACAAAAGCAGGCAATGCTGTTACTTACGTTATGAAGGCCAGGAACGCTGAGTTTTATGCGTAAAATACTTTTTTTATTATAAACAACATGAAATGAAGCCAGACCGGTTTCATCAAAGGAAATATTTCTTGCAGTCCAGGAAGCATTTGGGGAGGTCAACCCATATGATATTGTCCGGCACTCAAGTTGCTCCAGTAGTTGCGCAATATGTTCATCATCAACATTTCCTATGCAAATTCCTTTTGGTGGGATTTGAGAGGCGAAACTGGAAAATGAACGGATAATTTGATCCAGATCACGGAAATAATCCAAATGATCAGGCTCAATGTTTAGGATGACTCCCATATAAGGGTGGAATTTTAAAAAGCTGTCCTTATATTCACAGGCTTCTGTTACAAAATACGAGGATTTGCCAATACGGGTAGTACCGCCGATTGAATCAAGTATTCCTCCTATATGGAGCGTAGGATCCTTACCTGCTTCCAACAAACATGAAGAAATCATTGAAGTGGTTGTAGTTTTTCCATGAGTACCGGATACGGCGATGCTTTTATTAAACATCTGCATAACATTTCCCAGAAGAGTGGCTCTGTCAATCACAGGTATTCCTTTTTTCCTGGCTGCTTCCAGTTCCGGGTGATCCACAGGCATTGCCGCTGTATAAACAACCAGTTTTTGATCTTTAATATTTGAAGATTCCTGAGTCAGAAGAATCGGAACATTCTTCATTCTTAAACGCTCAATATTTAGTGAATTTGCATTGTCTGAGCCTGTTACGTTAATACCCATGTTGAGGAGTATTTCACATAGACCACTCATACTGATTCCGCCTATACCAACCATATGGACCGTACAACCGGTCAGATTCTGTAAAAAATTACCCATAGCTACACCTCTGTCTCTATTCTGTGAGGGTTACATTCACTGCATTCGCGAAAGCGCTCATTGAAGATATTTAAAATGTATCAGCGTAGGAATGACCAAATAATAAATTCACATTTTCTAAGCAGTTATTTTCCGTCAGTACGTCGTTGTCGTCAGCTGCAATAAAGCAATTATTGCGTCTTCCTCCGCCTGGTACTGACAGAAAATCCCCCGCT
>CAZSVI010000038.1:0-28175 GCA_964610205.1 uncultured Oscillospiraceae bacterium | reverse complement strand
CGCTCTCGCTTTGGGTATGGAAAAGGCTGAACCGGATGTAATGCGGCTGCCGCCAAGGAAAGCCAATCAAAGTGTTTTTGCTGATGGCATCGGATTCTCCATTTTATATCAAGGTATATTACAGGGGCTCCTTACACTTGGTGTATACTTTGTCGGGCTATCAACATTCCGGAACGGGGATATCGCCAGAACCATGGCATTTGTTACACTGGGACTAATCCAACTGATTCATACCCATAATGTTCGCTCAAACAAAAAATCATTATTCTCCCTCGGATTGATTTCCAACCGATGGCTTGTTCTTGCTTCAGCCGGATCGATTCTCCTTCATATTGGAGTTTCTATTCTCCCCTTTACAAAGTCTGTTTTTAAACTGAGTTCATTATCCGGGATACAATTGTTTTATTCCGTACTGGGTTCAATATTAATCTTGCCATTGGTAGAAATATTCAAACTGTTTATTCGTATTAACTATAAAAATGCTAAAAGATCTCCGCCACCTTGAATAAGTAAAAACTACTTTTTCCCAAAAAAATACACCCCCGATCTTACGGGGAATATGGTATTATAAATTAAACAGCAATTGCTTTGGTTGTTACAATATAAAGTTAGAATGTTTGTTTACGTCCTTGTCAAAAAAACACGCTTTTCTGTTATACTTGATAAGGTACGGATAGAATTCAGTCCGGTATTGATTTAATGCTGTTCGTTTCTTCCAAACCCATTCGGATTGAAACATGATGGATATGGAAGCAGGTTTATATGGAGGCATAGGATGATAAAGAAACTCTCTGTGGTGATTGTACTGATTATATTGTTTATTTATTCGGCACCTGTTACGGCTAAAACGGCAGACCCGATAGTGGAGGCTCCCTCGGCCCTGCTGCTGGAGTTAAAGCGCGGTCAAATATTGTATTCAAAAAACCCCGATGAAAAGTTACATATAGCCGCAGCATCCAAATTAATGACTGCTCTTATCGCCACTGAAAAAACTGACAAAAATACGATGGTCACAGCCAGCAGAGAAGCCGTAAATTCTGAAGGTGCCTTACTTGGATTAACCGTAGGTGAAAAATATGCGGCTGAGAGTTTGATTTACGCTTCCTTGCTTAATAACGCCAACGATGCAACCATAGCCCTTGCTGAAGCAGTGGGCGGAACCGTAGATGGGTTTGTTAAACTAATGAATGATTATGCGGCATCCATTAATATGTCGGATACTTTTTTTGTAAACCCAACAGGTAGATATGACGAAAAACAACGTACCACCGCTTCTGATATAGCCAAACTGATGCGTCATGCCTTAACCTCCAATTCAGAATTTGACCAGGTTTTCGGCTCTCAGGCAAAACCATGGTTTGATGAGGATAAAACACTTGTATTAACAAACCTTAATGATATGTTCTGGAGTTATGACGGTGTTGATGGAGGAAAGGTTGATTATAACGATCCAAAGTACCAGACTGTTATAACAACGGTAACCCGGGTTCAACAACGTCTGCTGTGTATACTCCTGGACGCTCCTGCCACAAATATGTATGTTGACAGCATGAAGATACTGGATCACGGATTTACCAATTTTAAAAGAGGCATTCTTGTTTCAAAGGGACAGCCGATGAATGTTGATGAAATTGAGGGACACAGCGTAGCATTTGTTGCCGGCAGTGATGTCTATTATACCTACCCGCTGGGTGTAAATTATATTATGGAAATTAAATTTGACCCTATTGAATCAAATATGAAACTTCCTTTATATAAGAACACCTTGCTTGGCAATATCAGGTTCACCCTCGCAGACGGTACAATTATTGCTGTGGATTTATTTCCGGAAAGAGAAATACTTCCGGAAACGACTCAATTTGAAAAAATAAAAATAAGGATTATGGAATTTAAAGAGATCTTTTATATTATAATCGTACTGGCAATAATACAGGCTATTATACTACTGGTAAAAATATATCAATTGATAAAAAGAAAGGCGGGTAACAGGTAACAGCCTATTACCCTTTTTTTGTTAGGTATTGACTGATGAATTCATCTATATCCCCATCCATTACCCTTTCAACATTCCCTTCTTCATAACCTGTCCGGTGATCCTTCACAAGGGTATACGGACAAAACACATAGGATCGAATCTGACTGCCCCATGCGATATCCATCTGTTCGCCTTTAATTGAACTAATCTTTCGCTGCTGTTCCCGTTCCTTAATCTCCAGAAGCTTGGCATAAAGCATTTTCATTGCCGTATCCCGGTTCTGGTGCTGAGATCTTTCATTCTGGCAGGCAACAACAATTCCTGTGGGAATATGGGTAATACGTACTGCCGAGGATGTTTTATTAACATGCTGCCCACCAGCTCCGCTGGCCCGGTAAACATCCATCTTCAGTTCGTCCGGATTGATATCTATCTCAATTGATTCATCCATTTCCGGCATGACATCCATAGAAGCAAATGAAGTATGTCTGCGTCCGGAGGCATCAAAGGGTGATATTCGGACCAACCGGTGCACACCCTTCTCGGATTTTAAAAAGCCGTATGCGTTTTCACCTTTTACTTCAACCGTTACACTCTTGATGCCTGCTTCATCACCCTCCAGAAAGTCTAACACCCGGGTTTGAAAATTGTTATTCTCAGCCCATCTGGAATACATGCGAAAAAGCATTTGTACCCAGTCCATGGCTTCTGTTCCCCCAGCTCCGGCATGCAGAGTAAATATAGCATCATTTTTATCATATTCGCCTTTTAAAAGGGTTTGAAGCCTAAGTTTTTCATATCTTCTGCTTATACCCGAAAACTCTTCTTTTACTTCTTCGAGTATACTTTCTTCCTTTTCCTCCAGGCCCAGGTCCAAAAGAGCTAAAAGATCAATACAGTCATTTTCCAGCAACATAAAAGTTTCCAATCTGTCCCTCAGGGTTTTTATTTTTTGAAGAATGCGCTGAGAATTCTCCATATCATCCCAGAAACCCGGTTCCTGGGCTCTTTGTTCCAGTTCGGCAAGCTCTTTTTCAATACCTGGTACGTCAAAGTGAATCCCTCAGTTCAACAATGTTTTCTAAAAGCTCTTTAATTTGCGGTCGCATTTGTTCAAGCAAAATCAAGCTCACGATTTCTCATTCCTTTCAGCTAAAAGCATTTAATATTTATCAATTTATAATATCCTGTGTTCATTATAACTTGCATATAAAAAATTATATCATTTTTATTGTAAAAACAATAGTAATATTGTTTGATTACTGTTGGTTGCATTCCTTTGTATCAACAGCTATGCTTAATCTTTGCTCTGATAATGCTTTTTTGTTTATTACTATAACCCTGATATATAAGGCCGAAAGCAAAGTCATAATTCCTGATATGGCAAACACAAGTTGCATCTGAGTAACGGGGATACCTATAAACTGTTCTTTGTAGTTTGCCATTGAACCGACAATCCATGAAGCTCCCATGGAAGATATAAACCCAACCACTCCGCTTAAAGCTGAATTGAACCCAAGATACACGGTTTTGCCTTCTTCCGGGGAATATTCATATGGAATATTAAAAAGCGAGATATTTATACCACCCCATGCAACGCCGGATATAATATGCAGCAAAACAATGATGGCATTAGTAAGGGGCATTCCGATTGCGGCAAAGAACCAGCTTCCATGCGCTATCCCTAAAAGTCCCATTGAAAGCATTGCCGTATAGGTAAAGGTTTTCCTGTCCGAAATCTTGCCCCAGAACCGCACCGCAATTATATAGCATACGGAAAACAAAAGTCCGTTTACGGTTATAAACGTATAGCTTAGCTGAAGCCGGGAAACCATATAGATAGAAAAGAACGGAGAAGAAAAATTAATAGAAAGACCCCATAAAAAAAACAGGAAGATAATCTTTCTAAAACCCTTATCCTTCAAAGGCATAAAAAATAACTTTTTGAACTTTATCTCTATTTTCACGGATACAAACGAAGGCTCTTTTATTTTTATGTAAGATATAAGGTTCATTACCATTGCCAGCAGGGCAACACCATACATCACCAGATATCCCCCATAAGTTTTATCCTGAAGCTTCAGTCCGTCCAGTATCCATCCCATCGCAACATTTAACGAACTGGAAATAAATATCAGGTAGGTCTCCCGTATGCTGAAATATTTACCCCTCATGCCCTGTGGAACCAGGCTTATAATTAGACTGGAAGTTGCGGGCATGACCATGTTAACCATCAGATGCGATAAAAAATAAAGCCCGGCTATAATATACAAACGGCTTGAAATTGATACAGGCAACAAAGGAACAAACACCAGCATAATCAACATAAGCCTGTGCAGCATATTAAACAATGTAACCCATTTTTTTCTGGTATTAAGTTTTTCTAAAAGCATCGGAGAAAAAAATTGAATAACTCCTGCCAGAACAGGAATAGCGGCTATCTGCCCACAAACCCTGTCATCTGCTCCTATGTACTTTAAATAGCCGGTAAGAAATGCCCCCGTTGTAAAGCAGAAAATGATCCTGGCCGATACACCCTCCAGTATAGCCATTAACCGGCTTCTTTCATAGTCCCTGGATGTAAGTCCGCCGCTTTTTGTCTCTGCCGGCCTACTATTCTGTTCTTCCATAATTTATATGCATCCTTTAGTGTCACCTATTGAAGTTTTTCAGTTATAACTTTTCAAAGTGTTCAACGTCCAGAACAAAGACCGTAGCACCACCGACTGTTACTTCCAGAGGAAATGCCGCACCCATTACACCCATTCCCCCGGACATTTCAAGATTTGGCATAGCCTTTTTCCTAGTTTTACACTTACTTCTTATAAGTTCAATTACCTCTGAAACCTTTTCTTCATCGGTTCCAACCATAATCGTGGTATTCCCCGCTCTTAAAAAACCACCGGTGGAACACAGGCGGGTGACACCAAAACCTGTCTGTCCTAATTCACTTATTACAGGATTACTGTCTTCATCACTGATAATAGCCATAACCAGTTTCATAGTGCATTCCCTCCTTCTATGACATAACAAACCAATTAATTATCTATAGTTATATTCTATTACATTTTCACTATAAATGGAATAGAGATCCTTATAAAATTCATACTAACATTTCCGTTGTATTTTTTTCCTTTCAATCCTTAGAACCACCACGATTCTGAGGATTTCATTTCATTGGAGCTGGTGAAAGGAATCGAACATAAATTATTCTCCGAGCAGCCAATGCAGCAGATTGACTTGCCTTATACCCTCGTAATTCGAGCCTGTCCCGATTTCATCAAGTGTCAAAAGCAGTTTAGGATGGTTGTCCGGTATTTTTTTCAGCGGCGCAAGCTCCCGTGCTAAAGTTCCGGCATCTAAAACCGAGGCCGATATCTGATAGTAAGTGCGCCCGTCCATGTCGGATGCAATAAAGTCAATCTCGCTTTCCAACATCTTCCCAATATTAACTTTATATCCTCTGCGTTGCAATTCTAAAAAAACTACATTTTCTATGAGATGTCCAATATCAGATTCAGAACTTGATAAAAGCATATTCCGTATGCCTGTATCAACAATGTAGTATTTTCCCAGCGTTTTTAAGAGCTGTCGCCCTTTAATATCGTAACGGTCTGCCTTATACAGGATGTAACTGTCTGCTAGTGCTCTCAAATAATTGTCTACCGTATTTACTGAAATCCTTCTTCCTGAAGAATTAATCTTATCGCTAATTTTTTTTGTTGATATTGGACTTCCAATGCTGCCGGCGACAAATCTGATAATACTCTCTAACAGTACGATGTCGGTAATTCCTTCCCTTTTTTTTCACAACTGTCTTGAATTCGTGGTAATATCCTAAACTTGACCATTTTGTTGACCTCAGCAAAATGGTCTGGCTGTTTTTAATATAAAAACTTTAATCGTTTTGCTGGCATCGGCAAAACGAATTATAGTTTTCTGTTAATGATGTTTTATATTTTTCATTTGAGACGATGTCATAGCTTTCATATAGTTTTATATGGCAATGTGTCTTATACAATCTTTCTACTAAATTGCTTAGTTTATAATCATTGTCAAAGTTTATGCTAAATCCGTTGCCACATAAAAATGCAGAAGTTTTCATGGATGCTATTTTTATAAGTTCGTTATAATTAATTTCGTCATAATTCAAACAGTTACGCCCCCTCAGTATCAAGTCTCCCAAATTTCTTGTTATCAACATTCTATTAGGTCTGGTATCTCCATTTGTGGCACTGTAAAATTGCATTGCCAATCAGGAAATAGCCTCACTACTTATTCCCTCCATAACGCATACTTACTTGTCCTTATCTGGTTCACCTTTTAGATATTTGGACATCTCTTTATCGAATTGTGAAACATAATCCTTGTCCTGTCGCACACGGAATTGCTAGTAAACATCTTCAGCCTTTTTTACTGCATCCTCATGAGAAACTTTTCCTTTCCCTACAAGAACTTTCCTGCGGTTGTTCTGCAGAAAATTATCCGTTTCTCTGAGCCAGTCCACCATGCTCATAGGAATTTCATCCTCTACCATTAACTCCGCATAGTCAATGAACATTTGGGGTCTGTTTATGCAAACAGGGAACCCTTGCGGATTCCCTGGACTAATAATTAACAAATACCTTTAGCCTCTGAAGCGGTTTCGTTTCAGGAATATAGGAATATCGAGCCCGTCATCTTCTTCCTGTTTTTTTGGAGCGTTCTTCGGCGCATCCGTTGTCTGGCTGGCATCCAGAAGCTTGTTAGGTCTCTTTAAAACAGGATTTCTTTCAAAACCTGTTGCAATGACGGTAATAAGAATTTCATCCTTAAGGTTTTCATCAATGACAGCGCCAAATATTATATTTGCTTCAGGATCCGCGGAATTCTGAATTAATTCGGCAGCGGTATTGACTTCCTGCAAGCCAAGATCCGGCCCGCCTGTAATATTCAGCAGTACACCCTTGGCCCCCTCTATTGAAGTTTCAAGCAAGGGACTTGAAATTGCCTGTTTGGCAGCATCCTCAGCCTTATTATCACCAGAACCCTTTCCTATACCCATATGAGCAAGGCCAGTCTCGATCATAATTGTTTTCACATCGGCAAAATCAAGGTTTATAAGCCCAGGAACGGCAATTAAATCGGAGATGCCTTGAACGCCCTGACGAAGAACGTCATCGGCAATCCTGAAAGCTTCAAGCATGGAGGTTTTTTTATCGGCAATCTGCAGAAGCCGGTCATTGGGAATGGTAACCAGCGTATCAACTACACCCTTAAGATTATCTACACCACGTTCTGCTTGCTGCATTCTTTTTCTTCCCTCAAACATAAAGGGTTTTGTAACGACACCTACTGTTAAAATACCAAGTTCCTTGGCAATTTGAGCTATTACGGGGGCTGCTCCGGTACCGGTTCCTCCGCCCATACCGGCGGTAACAAAAACCATGTCGGCATCCTTGATTGCCATCGCAATCTCATCCCGGCTTTCATTGGCCGCCCGTTCACCTATATCCGGGTTTGCGCCGGCTCCAAGGCCTTTTGTAAGCTTGTCCCCTATTTGAATTTTTGTATTTGCTTTTGATAAAAACAATGCCTGTTTGTCTGTATTCACAGAGATAAAATCAACTCCGCGAAGTCCTGCGTCAATCATACGGTTAACTGCGTTGTTTCCGCCACCGCCAACACCAATTACCTTTATTCGGGCAAAATTTTCCATATCAATATCAAACTCAAGCAAACCCGTATCCCCCTTTATTATAAATTTTATCTTATGTAAATAATTACTAATATCTGCTTTTCACTTGGTAAAAATAAAACCAACACTCAAACATATTTCCTCAAATTGTACTTCTGATAAAGTATGTTTTTCATAATCCTGTTACTAATATTATATATGAATAAATCATAAAATCAAGCGTAACACTATGATTTTTCACCGTTTTTTTCAATAAGCTTTCTTCTGATTATACCGAAATTCAAGAATATTCTGTTACCAAATGCAAACACCGCAGCCAGATAGAGGGAAATACCCAACCGGTCCCCGATATATGCCAGCAAAGCGGCCAATAAAGCATTCCCAAAAAAACCTGACAAAAAAACTTTAATGTTAAACTTATTGTTCAACGATGCCGTCAGCCCGCCGAAAACTGAATCAAGCGCAGCCAGAATGGCAACAGCGGCATAATTTGAGTATTCCTTTGGAATGTTATATGGAATCAATATGCCAATAAGTAAACCAATCATTAACCCCAGTAATGGAATCATAGTGATTCTCCTCTCTCTTTTTAAGCTTAATATCCTGTATTATTGTTACTTTTGTACTATAAAACCTTTCATTCAAGCTCATATCCATATAGCAGCTTATATCAGTTATTCGGCAATAAAACGGGCATATTTTTCATCAAAAAAATCTATTATCCCTTTTTCTTCGGGTTTAATGTAATTGTAATATAACTCCTTCAGATATGAAAGCCTATAGGTTAATTCGTTGTCAAGTTTAATCTTTGCGGTAATTCTTCCATCCAACGATAAATACAGTTCTTTTTTCTCAAGAAAATCAATCCAGTCCAAAACTTCAATGAGCTTCCACTGTGTATTCAAATCCACCTGTTCCAGGCCTTGAAGCAATTGTACCAGCCATGTGATTTTATCAGGTATTTCCGTTCCTATTTTTTTACCAATTGTAAATCTATCCGGCTGTATTCCCCTTATTTCAGGATACTGGTCATCCATTTTGGAAGAAACTTCCATTACATATCCTTCTTCGTCAATGAGAAGGAAATTTCCCATATGCCTGATCCATGCTATGGCATGTCTTTCCATTAACATAACTTTGATAGAACCCGGAAAAGTATATCGGATTTCTGCTGTTTTTATCCATGGAAGACTCTCGACCATTTTTTCCGCATTTCCCATTCGCAGCTGTAAAAGATGAGTTATACTGCCTCCCAGATACTTTAACGCATTTTCCCCCTTTTTGATTCCCGATGAGCGGATTATCTCTTCCTCGGTATAATGGGAAACATCGTCCACACCAATGTCGGACAATAAAAGCAGCGGCGAAAACATCATCACCACTGCCAACCCGCCAATGAGAAATATAAACGAAAATAATACCCTCAAAATCTTCTTTTTCTTTCTCATTTGTTATCCCTGCCTGCATTCTGAAACTCAGAAACATATAAAGTAATAAATAAATTATAGCATATTTTCTCATAAACCTGCAAGAAATGGTTTCTCTTTCCGGGAAATCCTATATGGCATTTTATCTGCATTTTGGAGATTGTGCACTGGAACATATAGGATGTTTAATCCTTAAAGTGGTATAGAATATGCATCTACCGATATATGCCTGTAAAAGCTGTTGATTGAGTGTATTTTCGGTTAGTCCGTTTGCATTTTCTTGATTTTTGCCCCTGCCTCGGCCAGACTTTTATCCAGAGCCTCATAGCCCCTCTCAATGTGTATTATGTTATTAACAACACTGGTACCTTCGGCTGAAAGAGACGCAACAACCAAAGCGGCTCCCCCCCTTAAATCGCAAGCCTCGACAAAAGCGCCGGTAAGGCGTCTTACACCTTTTATTACCGCAACACGTTCCCTTACCGTTATATCCGCTCCCATCCTCATCAACTGCTCCACATACCCATAACGGTTTTCAAAAACAGTTTCAATTACAACACTTGTACCAGCTGCCCGTGATAAAACAGCTACCAGCTGAGGCTGCATATCGGTAGGAAACCCCGGATACGGAGTAGTTCGGATAACTTCAATTGCTTTAAGATTCCTTCCTGAGATGATTTTCATATCTTTTTTGCCAATTAATTCGATATGAACACCGCAATTCCTGAGACAATATGCTATACTGCTTACCGGTTCATAGTCAATCCCTTTTAGTATCAATTCTCCACCCGCTGCCGCCACACATGTCATATACGTGCCTGCAACAATTCTGTCGGGAATAACACGGTACGTAATATCGGTTTTAATCTCAGACATTCCTGTTATGTAAATAACTCCTGTTCCTGCTCCATATACTTCAACACCCATCTGTTGCAAGAAGCTCTGAAGATCCACTATTTCCGGTTCCTTTGCCGCATTTCTGATTATTGTTTCTCCTTCGGCCAGACAGGCCGCCAGCATTATATTTTCCGTTGCCCCAACACTTGGATAGTCCAGCAAAATTTCTGTTCCGTGCAGTTTCTTTACCTTGCTGTGTAATATACCTTTATACAAATCATCTATTTCCGCGCCCATTTTCCGAAGAGCACCCAAATGCATGTCAATAGGCCGGGGACCAATTGCGCAGCCACCCGGATAACTGATATATATTTCCCCCGCTCGCCCCAAAATAGCTCCCATCAGAACAATTGAACTGCGCATTTTCCCGGCCAGAGCCTCAGGGATAGTATTTGCCTCAAGTGAATTACCGCATACGGTAATACTTTGCCCATTCCTTTTAACCTGCAAACCTAAGGATATTAGAATTTCCTGCATGTTTTTAACGTCTTCCAGATTGGGGCAGTTTTCTATTCTGCTGATTCCACGGTTTAATATTGTAGCTGCAAGAATAGGCAATACCGCATTTTTTGCCCCCGGTATCATCAATTCACCCTGCAACGGACTTCCACCCTCTATAATAAACCTATTCAAGAAAAACACCTCCGCTTTTGTTTTCGATATCAACGGGGTTAATCATACTTTTCATCATACCTCTTGAAATGTTAATAGACTGAAATAAACTGATATCTTTCATAATTCATTCTATGCCATATAGGAAAATCTGTTACTTTTGAAGCACTGCACAGGAAAAAATGATAATAAACAGGCAGGAAACAGTTCTTTCATGCCTGTTTATTATACATTAACTTTGAACGAATTGTGTTAATTGAGTAAAAGGCGCTTACACGCAGACAGTTATAGAAATCAAGTCCAGCTTCGTTATATGAAGCTACATTTTCTCTCTCTTCATCCTGTATTGGTTTCCAATATTTCTGGATATATTCAGCAGCATTCCTATTTCCACCAGAAGAAAAGCCAGCGAACTGCCCCCATAAGTAAAGAATGGCAGAGGCATGCCGGTTACCGGCATGGATGACGTTACAACCGCTACATTAATGATGACCTGGACTGCAATAAGTGAAGTTATTCCCACGGCAATAAGGCTTCCCAATGTATCCGGAGCGTGCATCGCAATCCGTATACCCCGCCATATTATTACGAGAAACAATACCAGAACCGTAATTGATCCAATAAACCCCAACTCCTCCGCAAGAACCGAGAATATAAAATCGGTATGAGGTTCGGGAATATAGAGGTTTTTTTGAATGCTTTGCCCTATGCCTTTTCCAAAAATACCTCCCGAACCAATTGCATAAAGTGAGTTTACTATCTGGTATCCGGTGTCGGTTGGATCCTGAAACGGATCCAGAAAAGTTAAAAGTCGGTTCATTCTGTATTCCTCGTTGATAACGAAATAAATCCCAAGGGGAACAGCCGGCAGCAGCAGCAAAATAAAATGCCATACCTTTGCGCCGGCAGCGAACAGGATAATGACCGCAATGGAAGTAATAAGAATTGTTCCGCTGAAATGCGGCTCCTTCATCAACAGCATATCAATAATTCCTATAACCAGCAGGTATGGTACAAGGCCTTTCCAGAAAGACTGAAGCTTTTCGCCCTTTTGGGAAAGGCTGAAGGAAAAAAACAATATTACCGCAAGCTTTGCCATTTCGGAAGGTTGAAAGGAAGCAAACCCAAAATAAAACCATCTCCGCGAACCATTGATTTCAGACCCGATTCCCGGTATCAATACTAAAACAAGCAGTAAAATGCTGACAAGCAAAAGAACAGGAGAAAAACGTGCCAATCTTCTATAATCCAGTCGTGAAACAATGAGCATGGCTATAATACCTATGGTAGACCAGATAAGCTGACGGATTAAAAAATATTCCTTGCTGTCGTATTTACGAAGCGCATAATAGGAACTGGCACTATATACCATACATACGCCTAAAGCCAAAAGCAATAACAGCGTTATTAAAATCCAGAAATCAAAATCCCTGCGTTTCAAAAAATCACCTCAAAGCAAAAAATGCTATAGAACAAAAAACAACGGTTGAAAGGAGAAATACCGTAACAACCCTTGTTTCTTTCCAGCCCAGCAGTTCAAAATGATGATGCAAAGGCGCCATACGAAAGAGTCTTTTCCCTGTTCTTTTATACCAGACGACCTGTAGGATTACCGATATATTTTCGAAAAAATAAACCATTCCCGCAATAACAAGAACCAGCGGCATCTGAAGCAGTATTGATACCGAAGCGACCGCACCGCCCAATGCCAGTGCTCCCACATTTCCCATAATTACTTTTGCGGGATACAGATTATATGCCAGAAAGCCCAGACATCCTCCGGCAAGAATTGCACAAAAAAGTTTTATCGGATTCCATTCTCCGTTCAGCATTGATACTATAGTGAAAAACACGAGTACTATCATTGTAACACTCCCGGCAAGGCCATCCAGACCATCCGTCAGGTTTACCGCGTTTGTGTAGCTTAACAGAATAAATATGCAAAACGGAATAAATAAAACGATTGGGATATTCAACGGGTTATCCAGTCCTATGAAGGGGATTACCGTTTTCTCCCCCGCATCGGTCATTGTAACAACATATGCGGTAAAGCACGCGGACACAATTAAAAGCCCGAACATTTTCTGTTTCGGGGTTAACCCATCCTTATGTTTTCTTTTAATTATCAGATAATCATCCAGAAACCCAACCAGAGCAAATCCAAGGGTTGTCAGAATTAAGGCTGCCATATTTCTGTCGTTCATGGCATAATAACCACCGATAATAACCAACGGTATCAAAAATATAAAGCCTCCCATCGTTGGTGTACCCTGCTTAATTAAATGAGTTTTCGGACCGTCATCGCGTACGGTCTGACCGAACTTTAAAATACGTAATAGCGGAATCAGAACAACTCCGGTTATCAGCGCAAGAAAAAAGGCAGCTATAAATACAATAATTTGTGTCGGTATGCTCCGAATCCATTCCATATTATTCCTCCAGTTTTTCAAATCATATTTTAATTTTAACTTTATTGTATTGTATAATACTCATCCGCATCTTCTCCTGGAAATTAAACGCCAACCCTTTTTTAATATTTTCATTCGTTATGCCAAGTTCAATTCCACAGGCAATCGCCGCCAATGCGTCCGAAACCTCATGTAATCCCGGAACCGAAAGGGTAATTTCCACATCTTCATTTAGAATATTAACGGTAAACCTTACTCCTTCTTCGCCCAGGGACTCTATACCAAATGCATGCAGAGGTATTGCTTCATTAATCCCGTAAAAGGTAACCGGAATTGGGAGCAAACCGTTCAATCCTGATAATAATTCATCATCCCCATTTAAAATCAATCTGCCATTCTCTTTCATTCCCTGAATAATATCCAGGTTCGCGCGAAGAATGTTCTGCCGGGAGCCCGGCTTATCAATATGAGAAACGCCAATATTTGTAATAACAGCCATATTAGGTTGAATAATTATGGATTTATGCTTTATTCCATCCACATCATTGATTCCCAATTCAAACACAGCTGCCGTATGTGCCCGTGTAAGCCCCAGTACGGATATTGACAGCTCAATATCGTTATTAGGAATTCCCATCGTTTTATGAACATTATACTGCGTGGACAATACCTGTGCTATCATTTCCCCGGTTGTTGCTTTACCCGCACTTCCGGTAATGCATATGACAGGGATGCTGAAGGTTTCCATATAGCGCCGTGCCAAATCACCCAGAGCTTTAACAGTATCCTCCACCAAAATTACAGCACATCCGTACCGAACCGGGAACCCGGTTTCTGAAACAACAATTGCGGCGCCGTTCTCAATTGCTGTATTTAAATGCTGATGCCCATCGTATTCTTTAGTGCGAATAGCAAAAAACATACTTCCCTGTTCAAGAGACCTTATATTCGTACTTACTTTATTTACAACAGCATTTTTATTGCCTGTGAGTGTTCCGTGTATCCATTCAGATATTTTATCCGCACGTAAATTTTCCATTTTCTCACTCCAGTTCTTCAAGAATTCCTTTCACCACTTCCCGTTCATCGTAATGAATGGTTCTGTCCTTGAATATCTGATAGGTTTCATGACCCTTTCCGGCCAAAACGATTATATCTCCATTTTGAGCATGTTTCATCGAATAGCGGATTGCTTCGGTTCTGTCCTGGATAATAATATATTGTCCTCCTGTTGATTTTATACCCTCCTCAATATCCCGGATAATCGCTGCCGGATCTTCAGTCCTTGGATTGTCGGAGGTAATAATGGTAAGATCTGCAATTTCTCCCGATATTTTACCCATCTGCGGCCTCTTGCTTCTGTCACGGTCGCCGCCGCATCCGAAAACACTGATTAAGCGGTTTGATACAAAACCCTTGACCGTTCTCAGGATATTATCGAGGCTGTCCGGTGTATGGGCGTAGTCAATCATTACTGTATATGGCCTGCCAGGCGTAGGAACAACCTCGGCACGACCAGGAATATGAATATCCTTCAGTCCCTTAATGATATTCTTTGAATCAATTCCCATCATTCCCGCAAGACCTATGGCAGTCAGTGCATTATAAACACTGAAGTATCCCGGTACCGACACTTCCGCATGAAAGGAAAACCAGGGAGCATGGACATCAAATTCCACTTTATCCGCATGGGTTACTATATTTTCAGCTCTTATGTCTGCGGGATTCTTTATACCGAATGTCATACAGGGGCATTTGCTTTCCTGCAAAATTCGGCCTGCATATGGTGAATCCGCATTAACAAGGCCACGCTCAGCCATCGCGAAAAGCTTCATTTTTGATATAAAATAATCCTCCATATCAGAATGTTCATTTTCAGCAATATGATCCTGGGAGAAGTTTGTAAAGGCCCCAATGGCAAAATGCGCAGCCGCAACACGATTAAGTTTCAAACCCTGGGATGAAACCTCCATGACAACCGTATCCGCGCCTTTATCCTTCATTTTATCAAACATCTCCTGCAAATCATACGATTCAGGTGTTGTTCGTTGTGCCGGTATTTTTTCACATCCTATGCTGTTCGCAATCGTACCGATAATACCAACTATTTGGTCCGCTTCCCGTAAAATGGACTTGATCATATAAGTGGTCGTGGTTTTTCCCTTTGTTCCGGTGATCCCCAAGAGAGTAAACATATCCGATGGGTTCCCGAAAAAAGCAGCGGATACATGCGCTAAAGCATATCGCGTATCCTGAACCCGGACTACAGTAATTCCTTCCATTGCGGGAATTTCCTTTCCGACAAGAATTGTCGAAGCGCCATTATCCAGAGCGGACTGAATGAACTTATGTCCGTCCGTTTTGAATCCATCTATGCAAACAAACATAGAACCGGGGACCGCCCTCCTGGAATCATACACCACACGGCTGATGTCCCTGCTTATCGTCCCTTGAAAACTTAAAGTTTCCAATCCATTTAACAATTTTCTCAGCTCCATAAAAACCTCCATACCAGATACCGGATACTATGTACTATTCTAATCAGCTACCACATGTTCGAACCATATTGTTATAACCTGCCCCTTTTTCAGTTCCTGACCCGGCTCATATTCCTGACGGTTCGCCTCTCCTATTCCTTTGACTTTTATGTTAAGTCCTGCTTTTTTAAGTGTATCAGCGGCTTCACTGATATTTTTGTTAAGTACATCAGGCATTATAACCGTTAATTCCTCTTCAGGTTCATATGTGTAAAGAATGACGGTAGAACCACTGGGAACACTGCTGTTCGGCTTTGGAGTCTGCTCCATTATTATAGCATCATTCTCTTTATAGTCACCTTCGACAATATAGTTCAATTCATAGCTGGCAAGCTTATTCTTTGCATCCGCCAATGTCAGGTTCCGAACCTCTGGGACATACATTTCCTTCAGCATAAGCTTCTTATCCATTTCGGTGTATTGACGCTCAACCCGCAGGTAATCCAGTATTTCTTCGGTAAGTTTTCCCGCAACCGGTGCTGCCAGCATACCACCGGAATGGGGGTATACCTGGGGATGATCCAGTATTACCAGAAGGGCTATTGCAGGGTCATCTGCCGGGGCAAACGCTGCAAAGGAAGCGATATACCGTCCTTCGGTATCGGTTTCTTTTGTTTCCGATGTTCCGGTTTTTCCCGCAATCCTATATCCACTGACGTAAGCATTCTTTCCTGTTCCTTCGGAAACAACCCCTTCAAGAATATCACGAAGTGTATCGGAGGTTTGCTGTGAGATAACTTTTCTGACTATTTGAGGTTCATTCTTTTCAATAATATTCCCCTGATTGTCACTGATTTGCTTTACAATAACAGGCTTCATCAGATTACCGCCATTTGCGACGGCACAATAAGCCATAATCAACTGCAGGGGAGAAATTGTAAAACGCTGGCCGAATGAACTTACGGCGAGATCGATTTCCTTTGGGTTCTTATGCCATTGATATTCATCATCATTAGGCTCGCCATTTAAAGTAATTCCCGTTTTCTCCATTAAACCAAAATTCCTTACATACTGATAGAACTTTGTTATCCCCAAAGCCAGGCCTGTCTTCACAAAAACCGGATTGCATGAGTTGTAAACCCCCATGCGGAAAGTCTCAGCTCCATGACCCCCGGCTCTCCAGCAGTCAATATTGTAACCTGATAAATGCACCGTATTGCAGATAAATTCGGTTTCGGGCGTAACGACACCCTCTTCCAGAGCTGCCGCCGCAGTGACGGCTTTAAATGTAGAACCAGGTTCATATGTATCCATTAAAGCCTTGTTGCGGAAAACCGTCTGAAATAAAAGTTCCACATCCTCACTGCTGGATTGTCCAACCCATTCTTCACTTTCAATAAAACTGGGCTTCGCGAAGGGATCGTTGGGATTATAATCCGGTTTGGAAGCCATGGCTAAAATTTCACCGGTTTTAGGATTCACTACAATGGCTGCGGCTCCCCGTTTCAAATTATAATCCAGCATAGCTTTTTCCAGCGCTTTCTCGGTAAAGTGCTGAATAGTTTCATCAATAGTCAGATATATATCGTACCCGTCAACAGGCTCAACATACCTCTCCGGACTATATTTTACCTGTCTTCCTCCCGCATCGACTTCGCCCATTACCATTCCCGGCTTACCGCTTAATACCGTATCATAGTATTTTTCTATGCCATTAAGCCCCTGATCATCAACACCGGTAAATCCAAGTACATGAGAAGCCAAAGAACCGTTTGGAAAGTAACGTTTTGAATCTTCATCCACATATATATTGTTGATGTTATCCTCAATAAGATACTCACGGACCCTGGTTCCGATTTCCTTTTCAACCTTTCTCTTTATATATGCCCAACTGGAGTTTTCCATAAGCTTTTTCTTCACATTATCCGGACTCATGTCCAATATTTCAGCCAGATCCGAAGCGATTATATCAATTTTTTCAGGTGTATCCTTCATTTTATCCTGAAAATCCTGGGTATTTACGGAAATCGTCTCTACCGAAGCACTAACGGCCAGCCACTGACCGTTTCTGTCATAGATTGTACCTCTTTTCGGATTGATTATCCTGTTTAATGTCTGGTTAATATAAGCCTTCCTTGAATACTCCTCACCCATAACAATCTGATAATAACCTACTCTCATAACAAGCAGAATGACTGAAGCCGAGTACAGAACCAATAAAAAAAGTGATCTCTTCTTTATTTTTATAGTATTGGCAGCCAAATTCATTCCCCCTTACCGTGGGTAATAAAACACCTTATATCGCAAAAAAGGACTATAGATTGCCGCATTCACGAAGCTATTCGTTTCACTGCCTTCAACCCATTGTCCCATGTCAATCTCCATATATATATATTCAGCACACTCCAAATCTTGACTGTATATTTCATAAATTCAGACCAGCATTATGCCTTATTCGGAGTTATTCCCGGAAAATGCACAGCCTCCGGAAAAATTCATGCTGCCGGTTATTGGTTAAAATATGCCATAAGTATAGATTTTATTGTCTTTTTTTCTTCGGGTTTTTCCTGAGATACCCTGCTGAAATTTACCCGGGGTACCTTTACAGGTATCCTCTGATAGCTGTCCGGCGTTTTCATATCAAGTTGTTCTTCGGCAATTTTCCGAACATTTTCAAGATTAATCCTGACGCCTATATCGGCTTGAAGTTTTCTGTTACTGTCTTTTAAGCTTTCATATTCCTGATTCAAAGCAGTTAATTTACAGTTCATTTCGGTAATAGTACTGAATCTGAATATGATGGTAAACAGAATTCCAAATCCGATTAAAATGCAGAAAACCATCTTCCCTATAGGAATAGCACGAAATTCAGGTTCAATAACCTTTTTCCTGACAGGGGGATTTTTTCTCTCCTTCTGCTGTTCTACTCTTTGAGGCTGAACAGGAAGTTTGGGAGCAGCCGAGCCATGGATATAATCGTATTTGGTTTTCACTCTTTTCACCTCACATTGACGAATAGTTACTGTTCAGGGGTGATACATCCAAATCCGCGGGACCTGGTTTCTTGGGTCGAGCCATGTGGCGCGTTCCGGTGGGTACGCACCTTCGTTCGGATGTTTCATTCCTTGGGTGACAAAACACACGAATAAACATGTTTCAAAAACAACAAACCCCCGGGCTGGATGAAACCAAGCCGCGGGTTTAGATGTCAAATGAAAGCTCTTTTGTTTTTTAATTCGACTGTTTTATCCTTTGTTTGTTTTCTTTAGCTTTTTTCTTTTGTAAACATAATGTTTTGTCTTTTGCATTTTTATGGTTTTTCTTTAGTGTGTTTGATGTTTCTTCTTCAGTAAATGTTTATCCTGTTAATTCTTTGCTGTTTACCTCTTGTTTAAAGTCTTTTGTACTTTTTAAAATTTTATCTTTTGTGCTTTAAAATTTTTATCTGCTGTAGAAATTATGTCGTAAATAGTATAAGCTTGCTGCAGTTCTTACAATTTTTCGGCTACTCGCAGCTTTGCGCTACGTGCTCTATGGTTTCCGGCCAATTCTTCGGGTGTCGGTGTTATGTGCTTTGATGTAACAGTTCTCAGTTCCTTCACAGCTTTGCATACGCATTGCGGAAAATCAGGCGGGCATTTGCACCGGCCGGACTTATCCTTTATAAACTGCTTAACAATCCTGTCCTCCAGTGAGTGAAATGTAATGATACATAATCTGCCTCCCGTGCTGAGACATTGCAGTGCCTCTGGTAATGTATTACGCAACACTTCAAGTTCCCTGTTTACAGCTATCCGGATGGCCTGAAAAGTTCGTTTTGCCGGGTGCGGCCCCTCTCGTCTGGCTGCCGTGGGAACAGCTGCCTTAATAATGTCAACCAGTTGGGTTGTCGTTACAATTTCTGCTTGTTCTCTTGCCGTACAAATAAATTCCGCTATTCTTGCTGCCCATTTTTCCTCTCCGTATTCCCGGATAATTCTGTGGATTTCTTCTTTGGGCCAGTTATTCACCAGATATTTTGCGTTTAATACTTTTGTCTGATCCATACGCATATCCAGCGGAGCATCCTCCCTATAACTGAAGCCCCGTTCACCTGTGTCCAACTGATGGGATGAAACACCAAGATCAAGAAGTATCCCGTTTACGGATTTTATCTTTTGTTCTTCCAAAATTTTTCTTATGTTTTCAAAGTTCGCGTGTATCGTCACAAAGCTACCTTTGGTGTTAACGTCTTTTAGTTTTCTTTCAGCCGCCTTGAGTGCTTCAATGTCCTGATCAATCCCAATCAACAAGCCTTTTGCCCCAAGACGCCTTAATATTTCTTCTGAATGTCCGGCTCCTCCAAGAGTACCATCAATATATACGCCATCCGGTTTTATCTTTAGTCCATCTATACACTCATCAAGTAAAACAGGCTGATGTGAAAAATCCATTCCGCACTTCCCCGGCTAACATTTTATATTTAATTCCTCAAGTATTTCGCCTATTTCTTCAGCTTCAATATCTTCGAAATATTCAGGATTCCAGATTTCAACCTTATTAAGATTCCCGACAAACAAAACTTCCTTACCCAATAATGCATGTTCCCGCAAACGTTGAGGTATTAATATTCTTCCCTGTTTATCCACTTCACATTCAGCAGCGTTTGAAGAAAAATAGCGCAATGCTTTTCGGTTTTCTTTTTTTGATGCCGGCATCTCCTGTAATGACTCTACAAATTGAAGCCATTCCTTTTCGGGGTATATATAAAGACATTTCTCAACGCCCTTAGTGAGATAAAACTTTTCGCTAAGATCATAACGGAATGCAGCAGGTATTATAACTCTGCCTTTTTCATCCAAAGTATTGGTAAAATTACCGATTAACAAATGCTTTTTCACCCCGCTTCACTTAACTCACTCGTTCCCCACTTTCCCCCATTTGTCTCCACTTCATTTGTATTTTACCCCATTTCTTTACTACTAGTCAACCCTCATCACTCATAAAAAACATAAAAAAAAACTTCTTCATTTTATTAGAACAAAGAAGCAGATAAAGAAACCACAATATATTGTATACGAAATTCCTCCATTATACCAAACCTGTAAATAATCCAAAATATTCTCGTGTTTTATTGTTTTTTTGTAACACAATCTTAATATTTTTAGGTTTCATATGTTTTCAATATATCCTTCGCTACCTGTTTTCTTGTTATCCTCATATCCATAGCCTGTTTCTCAATATGTCTGTGCGCTTCAGCTTCAGTCATATTAAGGTATTGAATAAGAATGCATTTCGCCCTGTCAATAAAACGTATGTCATCAATCAACTGAAGCAGCTTTCCATTCTCCTGTTTCAGCTTTACCATTTTATTATACGCAGCGGCGGCAAGCTTAAGGGCACTCCAGAGTATTTGCCTGTTCAATGGTTTAGCGATTGTAAAAACTCCGTTTTCCTCAACCTTTGCCGATACTTCGTCATACAATTCGCTTTTTACAATCATAATTACCTGCCCTGCTCCTCTGGCTGCGATATTAACAGCAAGACTGCTTCCGAATTCGTCAGGTAGAGGAGTATTGATAATACATAAATCAAAATCCCGATCAATCATGATTCTTCTTGCTTCTCCACAGTTACGTGCAGTGACGATTTTATTACAGGAATTTTCGGATAAAAAATCCGTGAAAAAAGCAGTACTTTTTTCTGTACCGGATACAATAAGAACACTATCCAAAAAACCGCCACCTTTCATTTTCAATGAGCGCTTTCGCGAATTATGCGCCAAAGCGCCTGTCTTGTGCGTTTTGTGTGCAACGTGCCGCGAGTGTTTTACCTCTAAATAAACCTGAAATACCTTTCATTGCAGAAGTCCTGTCTGTTTTGCGCTGCGCTGAAATCCATCGCTTCAGCCTTCTTTAGAGCAATATATTTGCCAAGAATGAAATCTCCCAGTACACTCCGTACAAAACTACTATTTTCAGCATATTCAAGCGCCTCATCAAGGCTTTTTGGAAGGGTCGGAATTTTCTCGGCAGTATGCTGGCCCGCTTTATACAAATCCATGTCCAAA
Source organism: uncultured Oscillospiraceae bacterium (assembly GCA_964610205.1). GTDB lineage: Bacteria > Bacillota > Clostridia > DSM-8532 > DSM-8532 > CAZSVI01. The sequence continues at coordinate 6,653 of CAZSVI010000038.1, read as the reverse complement.
GGCTCAGGCAATACACGTTTTTCCTGAATTCCATCCAGACCCGCATGAAGAATTAGTGCAAACCCAATGTATGGGTTAGCAGATGGATCCGGCGACCGGAGTTCCATCCTTGAAAAATCGCCCTCTGCCGCAGGTATCCTGATTAACTGGGATCTGTTCTGATGCGACCAGGAGATATATTTCGGCGCTTCAAAGCTCCCAAAGCGGTCATAGGAATTGGTTAAAGGGTTTAAAAAGGCTGTAATTTCACTAATTCTGTAGAGAACCCCGGCTATAAAATTCTCAGCCACTTTTGACTGGACCATGTTTGTTATATTAAAAATATTACGGTTATTCTCAAAAAGGGACAGATTAATGTGAAGGCCGCTGCCGCTTTGATCCGGAATCGGTTTGGGCATAAAGGACGCAAAAAGACCATTTCTCGATGCAATAGCCTTTACAACGGACTTGAATATCAGGAAATTATCAGCCGCGTTCAGAGCATCGCTATATTTGAAATCAATTTCATTCTGTCCGGGTCCCTGCTCGTGGTGGGACGTTTCAGGCTGTATTCCCATTTCTTCAAGAGTGAGACAGATTTCGCGGCGTATGTTTTCTCCTTTGTCCACAGGAGAAATATCCAGATAACCGCCGTTATCATAAGTAATATAGGTAGGATTGTCCTTTTCGTCGGTTCTGAACAGGTAAAACTCACATTCGGCACCAATCCGGCAGGTATATCCCAGATTTCCGCAGCGTTCTACAGCCCTCTTTAGTACATCCCTGCTGTCACCAACAAAAGAAGTCTTGTCGGGATTTTTAATCCCGCAAAAAAAACGAATCACCCTTCCCTGCTGCGGACGCCAGGGAAGCACTGTCATTGTTGAAAGAACAGGATGCAGAAACAAATCGGAGTGGGTTACTTCCGTAAAGCCTCTGATAGCCGAAGCATCAAAAGAAATTCCCTGCTCTAAGGCTCTTTCTGTTTCAGAAGGCATAATGGAAATATTCTTCATTACACCTGCAAGATCACAGAAGGCAAGACGGATAAACTTAACATCGTTTTCCTTCACAAATTCCATAATTTCAGCTACGGACGTATTCATAAAAACCCCTCCTAATTATACGTATACAGCCTTGTATAAGGATTTTTCGCATTCGGTCGCAATACATGGAAGGTATCCCGCATCAGGCTGTCATAGTCCAATGAAAAAAGAGAGCAATACTCTTTTAAAACCCCGGATATCTCATTCATATCCTTGCCTGTCGCCCTGGTTTTTGAAACCTGCTCAGGAAGATTATAAATCTCCTTTGCACTTCTTATATATATCTTACCACCGTGCATTCCCGTTCCGCAAAAGTTTCCGACAGGAACCTTTTCGGCCTCCAACCCCAATACGACAATTACCCCTCCAGCGAGATATTCTCCGAGAAAACTTCCGGCTGAACCGCCTACAACGATAACCGGCTTTTTCCCTTTATATTCCTTCATATGGATACCTGTACGATAGCCTGAATTTCCCTTTACGTAAATCCTGCCGCCCCGCATAGCATATCCCAGGGCATCACCTGCACTGCCGTTTACTATAATCATACCGTCATTCATCGTATCACCAACGGCATCCTGCGCATTTCCGTGAATTACGATCTCCGCTCCATCCAGATACGCACCGGCCGCATTGCCCGGCGTACCGAATACCGTAATTGTTTTATCTCCCAAACCACTTCCAATATAACGCTGTCCGTTACAGTTGTATATGGTAATATCCGGATCGCCGTTACGTATCATCAGGTTCAATTCGTGAAAATGCAGGCTTCCTGCGTTTATTTTAGTCATCCTGCCGCTCCTCCCAGCTTTACTTCCCTATCGGCTTTTGAAAAAGCCATAAGACCGGGTTTTTCAAAAATGAGATTAAAATCCAGTGTATCAAGAGGTGTTTTCTCGCGGATAAGGGCTGTATATATTCCTGCTTTCTCAACATTCCCGATAAGAATATATCCCTTTAAAACACCATTGTCCACAAAAAGCTTTTTGTAGGCTTTCCCCCCCTGCGTACCGGTATAAGCCTTCCCTATATAGCTTCCCGCCGTTATAACGCTGAGACCGAAGAATTCTATGGCATTCATAGGTATAGCCTTTCCAAAGGCTTTTTTCCCTCCCGCCATATTAATTCCGGCACATTCTCCCTGCATATACGCATTCGGAAGAAGAGCCAATACGCGGTTTTCCCCAATTGTTATATCATGGCTTTCAACACAGTCTCCTGCGGCATATATGTCCGGAATCGAAGTCTCCATTAAATCGTTTGTAACGATCCCACGATTCACATTGCCGCCGGCATCCTTAACAAGAACCGTGCTTGGTCTTACTCCCACAGCCAGCACCAGTATATCAAACTCAATTGTTTCTCCGTTGGACAGTAATGCTTTGTTTTTTGTAAAACTTTTAACGCTGCAGGAAAGACTGAACTGTATTCCGCTTTTCTCAATATGCTGCCGCACTATGCCCGAGCCTTCATCATCCAGTATACTGGAAAGAATCCGGGGGGCAAGGTCAATAACATAAATATTTCCAACCTTTTTTTGTATTCCTTCAGCACATTTTAATCCAATCAGTCCCGCTCCTATAATCAATATCCTGGACGAGGGCGTTATTGCCATCTCCAGCTTTTCCGCATCATCCAGCGACATAAAGGTAAAACTGTTTTCAACCTTTTCAAGGCCCTTCATCGGAGGTACAAACGGAGAAGAACCTGTCGCGACAAGCAATTTATCGTAGGCAATTTCCGAACCGTCATCCAGGATTACCTTTTTTTCCTTTTTACAAATACGTATCGCGTTTTTAGAGAACAGGGTTTTGCAGTTATTCTCAACATAAAACCCGTCCCCTCTGTATCTCATTTTATTCCTGTCTGTTTTCCCGGAAAGCATATAGGAAATTAACGGTCTGGAATATGTGTGGTAAGGTTCATTGCTAATAACGGTAATTTCCCCTTTTGCGTCAACCTGCCGTATTCCTTCAACCGCGCCTATTCCTCCAGCCGAATTGCCAATGATGACATACCTCATTTTTCTCACCTCTCTTCAAATACAATGGCTCCGTTCGGGCAACCTTTAACACACTGCGGCGTTCCCCCCGCGTTTTTTACACACAGCTCACACTTCTGCACCGCCCCGCTATCTGATGGAGATATGGCTCCATAAGGGCACATCAGAATACAGGTAAAGCAACTGACACATTTGTCGCTGTTAATCATAATTACGCCATCCTTTACCGTCAGTGCTCCCGTAATGCATCCTTTTACACATAACGGTTCATCGCAATGCCTGCAGGATACCGCAAAACTGATGCCATTCCGCTGTTCTATGCAGATCCGAGGGTTTATTTTAATATTCATTAAAGCTCTCGCCATATCCTTTTCACTGGTATTGGCAAAAGCACAGTAATATTCACAAAGATGACACCCTAAACACCATTTTTCATTTACATATACACGTTTCATCTCTATTCTCCCATCAGAATAATATCCTTACGCCGAGGACCCACAGAAACATATCTGATTGGACATCCCACAGTATTTTCTATATAGCGGATATATGAAATTGCCGCGCAGGGCAATTCTCTTTCATTTCTGCATCCTGAAATGTCGGTCATAAACCCTTCAAAGTATTCATATACAGGTTTTGCCTTCAGAAGCGCGTCTCCGGAAGGAAATTCATCTGTTATTTTCCCGTCAGCTTCATAAGCGACACATACAGGTATTTTTTCCATATATGATAAAACATCCAGCTTTGTCAGTGCCAATTCGGTCGCTCCCTGGATCATAACCCCATATTTTGACGCAACGGCGTCAAATCCGCCAACACGCCTGGGTCTGCCTGTTGCCGCTCCATATTCGGCACCCGCCTCCCTCAGTTTGTTTGCAGGTTCGCCAAACATTTCGGCTGTAAAAGGTCCTTCACCGACACAGCTTGAATAAGCCTTCATAATACCTGTTACTCCGTCAAGCTTTTTTGAGGGAATCCCGGATCCTATTGGAGCATATGCCGCAATTGTAGAAGAAGAGGATGTATATGGATAAATTCCGAAGTCAATATCTCTGAGCGCGCCCAGCTGCGCCTCAAACATGATCTTTTTATTTTCCCCGGCTGCTGCCGCAAGAAAATGTGTCGTGTCACAAACAAATTCCCTAAGGCTGTCACCATATTCATGAAGCCAGGACAGCATTTTTCCGGGATCAATTTTTTCAAACCCATATCCGTTATGAACCAGAAGGTTTTTCCATTCTACAATATCAAAAACCTTTTCCTTTAACAAATCCGGACTTAACAAATCCCCCATCCTTATCCCTTTTTTCATATATTTGTCGGAGTATACCGGAGCTATGCCCCGCCTGGTTGAACCATATTTCCTATCCGCCAGACGCTCTTCCTCCAGAATATCCAGAATTTTGTGATATGGCATGCATATAATCGCCTTGTCACTGATTCTTAAATTTTCATGCGAAATGGCGATTCCGTTTTCCCTGAGACCTTTAATCTCTGCGGACAGGTGTTCAATATCTATTACCATTCCATTACCCATCACATTAACTGTTGTATCTCTTAAAATCCCGGACGGAAGCAAATTCAAAATAAACTTTCCCTTATCATTTACTACAGTGTGTCCGGCATTGTTTCCTCCCTGATACCTGACAACAATATCATAATCAGATGAAAGAAGATCCACCATTCTGCCTTTTCCTTCGTCACCCCAGTTTATACCGACAATTGCAGTTAACACTGTTATTACCTCCCTTTATTAAAACATTTTCTATCAAAAACTCACGGGTGTTGCAGGCGCCTCAGCGCCTGTGTTTTGGAGCGCAATTCACTCATGCGCACATTATTGAATTCCTATTTTTATGAAATTTTTACTCTCCGGCATGTTTAATACCGAGGATATCAAGCTCTTTTTCATTCATTCCCACTCCCCTCAGCATCAAGCGGTTTCCCTTAAGGCTTTCAATCGAATTGATTCCCATGCCTCCCATCATTTCCTTTATTTCATGCTCCCATGCCTTTATAAGATTTACGAGCCTTTTATACCCCAATTCAGGATTAAGCCTCTTTACAAGTTCAGGCACCTGGGTTGCTATTCCCCAGTTACATTTACCGGTCTGGCAGCTTCTGCACAGATGACATCCCAGGGCAAGGAGAGCGGCTGTTCCGATGTAAACAGCGTCGGCTCCGAGGGCTATAGCTTTAACCAGGTCGCTGCTGCTTCGAATGCTTCCTGCCGCCACAATGGATACATGGTTTCGTATTCCTTCATCTCGCAGCTTTTGATCAACACCGGCCAGAGCAAGTTCAACAGGCAGCCCCACATTATCCCTTATACGTGTCGGAGCTGCTCCCGTTCCGCCTCGGAACCCGTCTATCGCTATTATGTCCGCTCCGCTTCGCGCAATACCGCTGGCAATAGCCGCGACATTATGCACCGCCGCTATTTTTACTATGACCGGTTTTTTATAATCTGTAGCTTCTTTTAATGAATATACCAGCTGTCTCAAATCCTCAATGGAATAGATATCATGATGCGGCGCCGGAGAAATTGCATCACTGCCTTCCGGAATCATACGGGTTTTTGAAATATCTCCCACAATCTTTGTTCCGGGCAAATGTCCTCCAATACCGGGTTTCGCCCCCTGTCCCATTTTTATTTCAATAGCGGCGGCACTGTTTAAATAATCACAATGAACTCCGAACCTTCCTGAGGCAACCTGTACAATAGTATTTCCCCCATATTGATAAAAATCTTCATGAAGGCCACCCTCTCCGGTATTATATAATATTGAGAGCTCCCTTGCAGCCCGCGCCAGGCTTTCATGGGCATTGTAGCTTATGGAGCCGTAACTCATCGCTGAAAACATAATCGGAACACTCAACTGCAGCTGAGGCGACAGGTTATCTATCAGGTTACCCTTGTCATCACGTTCAACTTTATGAGGCTTGCTTCCCAAAAATACACGGGTTTCCATCGGTTCCCGGAGAGGATCGATGGATGGATTCGTAACCTGGGATGCATTTAACAGAATCCTGTCGAAATAAACAGGATAATTTTCGGGATTTCCCATACTGGATAAAAGCACACCCCCTGTGGATGCCTGCCGGTAAACCTCCTGTATGGTTTTTCCGGTCCAGTTTGCGTTTTCCTTAAAAGTATGGTTTGTTTTAACAATTTTAAGTGCTCTAGTAGGGCAAAGCGAAACACATCTGTGACAATTGACACATTTTGCATCATCGGAAAACATCTTATTCTCATCAGCAAGATACTCATGAACTTCGTTGGCGCATTGCCGCTCGCATACCCTGCAGGTAATACATCTGTCCCTGTTACGGATAACCTCATATTCCGGATATAAAAAATCTATTGCCATTTCTTTTCTCCCCCATTTAAAGTAACAATTACCGGCTCGCCGCCTTTCGGAGACCATATCCTGTCAAGTTCAGGTTCTATAATACGTATCGCACATTCTTCACTTGCGAAGTATACGGTGTCTTCCTTTTCGCCTACTATCATGGAACGAAGTTTCAGCCTGTCATTTAGAGCCATCATGCCTCCGTCAAAACCAACCAGAATCGAAAACGGGCCTGTTATAAGCTGTTCTGAAAACATATTTCTCAAATATTCA